>JACCVS010000461.1 GCA_013698055.1 Acidobacteriota bacterium | reverse complement strand
CCGTATTTCGTCGGCGGATTTGAAAATCTGAAGGCAATTTCCATCGTTGAAAGTCCGCTGCGCTTTCGTATTCGCAAGATATTTGTGCTGGAAAACTTTTTGAGCCGCGTTTAGTTGAGAGTTGATTGAGGAGTTGAATATGGCTACATCGCGCATCGAGGCGTTCAAGCAGATGCTTGAGAGCGACCCGGAAAACACGCTGGTTCGTTTCGGGCTGGCGAATGAGTATTTGAAAGCAGAGCAATACGAAGAGTCCATCCTCGCGCTCAGCGATTACCTGCAACGCGCGGATGATGAGGGCGCGGCCTTCGGGATGCTGGCGCGCGCCCTTGAGAAGGTTGGCAGGCGCGAGGAAGCGCGCGAGGCTTACCAGCGCGGAATAGAAGCGGCTGAGTTGCACGGGCATCCTTCGATGGCAGAAGATTACCGCATGACGCTTGAGGCGGATTACGAAGACTCTTGAATCGGTGATTGATATGAAAACCGACACTAAGGTATTAAAACTCGTCAGGAGAACAGAGACAATGGGAAGCGCAGCAGCGACGACCGAAGCGACGACCGGGGCACACGAGGACAGAGGCCTTGACCGCGAGCAGATGATCGGCATTTATCGCACGATGTATCTGTCGCGCCGCATAGACGACAAAGAGATTCAACTCAAGGGACAGAATAAAATCTTCTTTCAGATCAGCGGCGCAGGCCACGAAGCCATTCTCGTCGCAGCAGGGTTAGCGATGAAATCCGGCTACGATTGGTTTTATCCTTATTACCGCGACCGCGCTCTTTGTTTGCAACTAGGCATGACGCCGCTCGAACAGCTTCTCTCGGCGGTCGGCGCGGAGGCTGACCCGAACTCGCATGGTCGCCAGATGCCCTCGCACTGGGGACATAAACAACTCAACATCGTCTCGCAGTCTTCGCCGACGGGCACGCAGTTCCTGCAATCGGTCGGGTGCGCTGAAGCGAGTTATCGCGCATCGTTGCTGGATGAGATTAAGGATAAAGTCGAAGGCTTTAAGGGAGACGAAGTTGTTTATTGTTCGTCGGGCGACGGCACGACGAGCGAGGGCGAGTTCTGGGAAGCTCTGAACACGGCCTGCAATCTGAAACTGCCCGTCGTTTTCCTAATTGAAGATAACGGTTATGCCATCAGCGTGCCCGTCGAGGTACAGACGGCGGGCGGCGATGTCTCGAAACTCGTCGAAGGTTTCCCAAATCTTTACATCCAGAGGTGCGATGGCACTGACCCGATTGAATCTCTGGAAACGATGCAGCGCGCCGTCGAGTATTGCCGGACGCGCCAGGGCGCGGCGTTCGTTCATGCGAAAGTCATCCGTCCGTATTCGCACTCGCTCTCCGATGACGAAAAGCTCTATCGCCCGGATGAAGAGCGGACTTCGGATGCCGAGCGCGATCCCATCAAACGCTTCGGCGCGCTGCTGATTGAAGACGGAATCCTGACACAGGATGAGTTGCAGCGGATTAAAGATGAGATTGACAGGGAAGTGATGGAAGCGGGCGACCTTGCGCTTGCCAGCCCGCAGCCTGCCCCTGAAACAGTCACACAGTACGTCTATTCCCCCGACGTTGATCCAACCTCGAAAAAGTTTGACACGGAAGAAGGGGCAGAGCTATCGGGTAATGCGGGCACGATGGTTGATCTCATCAATCGCTGCCTGCATGAAGAGATGGCGAGCGATTCGCGCATTCTCATCTTCGGTGAAGACGTGGCCGACTGTTCGCGCGAAGAGAATTTGGAGAAGGTGAAAGGTAAAGGCGGCGTCTTCAAGGTGACGGCGAATTTGCAAAGAAAGTTCGGCGCGGCGCGCGTCTTCAATTCCCCGCTCGCCGAAGCCAACATCGTCGGGCGCGCTATCGGAATGGCGACAAGAGGGTTGAAGCCCGTGGTCGAGATACAGTTCTTCGATTACATCTGGCCTGCCTTTCACCAGATTCGCAACGAGTTGGCGCTCATGCGCTGGCGCTCCGGAAACGAGTTCAAATGCCCTGTGGTGATGCGCGTGCCCGTCGGCGGCTATCTGAAAGGCGGCGCAGTCTATCACTCGCAATCGGGTTCGACCATCTTCACCAGCACGCCGGGCTTGCGCGTCGTTTATCCTTCAAATGCTCTGGACGCGAATGGCCTGCTGCGAACAGCGATTCGCTGTGATGATCCGGTGCTTTTTCTTGAGCACAAGCATCTCTATCGGCAGGCGTACAATAAATCGCAGTACCCGCCGGATGGTTTTATGATTCCGTTCGGTAAGGCCAAACGGGTGCGCGAAGGCACGGACATTTCTATCATCACTTTCGGCGCGCTCGTTCAACGCTCGGTCGTCGCCGCCAAGCAGGCCGAGCAGCAGGGCACGAGTGTCGAAGTGATAGACCTCCGCACGCTCGCGCCTTACGATTGGGAAGCCATCGCAGAGTCTGTGAAGAAGACAGGCAAAGTGATCGTTGCCCATGAAGACTCGCGCTCGTTCGGCTATGGCGCGGAGATCGCCGCGCGCATCTCGGATGAGTTGTTTGAATACCTTGATGCGCCGGTTCGCCGCGTGGCCGCGCTCGATACTTTTGTGGCCTATGCTCCGCAACTGGAAGATGTAATCCTGCCGCAAGTGGAAGATGTGTTGAAAGCAATTACGGAGTTAAATAGATACTGAACAAGGAACAATAACGCGGAACGATGAACAATGAAAAGCACCGGCTTTCTAGTTCATCATTCCGCGTTCATAGTTTAACGTCCATACACATCTGTATTGTATTGCTTCGCACGACATTCCCATTCAATGCTCTAACCCCTACTATTTCTCCAATTGATTTTCTCGCTTAGTGGCATGGTAATTGCTGCTCCATTTTACGGACAAACATCTAAACTATCCCTCAAGAGAAACAAAATATTCGAGTTTTCAGTAAAAGGAGAATAACTCATGACTAAACGTTTACTTTTTATTCTGGGAGGCCTCGTCCTCTCGCTTGCGACAGCCAGTGCGGCTCTCGCACAAAACACCCAGACGACCACGACTACAACGCAGACCACAGCGATTCAGAACGCTGATGGAAGCTGGACTGTAGTTGAATATCCGGTGAACAAAGAGGTGATCGTCAACCTGACACCCAGTGGAATCCCTAACGCCACAGGTCGTGCAACAATTCATCGCATGGCTAACGGCACGGCGATCAATCTGAACCTGTCGGGGTTGACTAATAATGTCAGCGGCCTGAATCTTTACGCTGTTGACCCGTCGGGCAAAACTACTTTGCTTGGCCCCATCACTGTCAACAACGGTACTGCGACATATAGCACTACAACGCCGCTAGACAAGTTCATGCTCGTGCTTTCGCCCGATGCTAATCTGGCGACCATCACGCCGCAGACTAACGTGGCGTTCAGAAGCGCCGTGCCGCAGGGTTTCGCGGTCGTGCCGCTGGCGAGTTCCGGTGAAAGAGACGGCGCGCTGGTCGGCGAGAAAGTTTCCGCGACTACGACTACGGGCGCAACTCCTGCCTACAGTGCTCCGTTGTTAGGCATTCCGGGTTTCCGTCGTGGCACCGACACCGAAATGAAGATTAACTTTGCAGGTGCGATGACCGGATCACGCGCGAACGTCTATATCGAGCCGCGCAAGGATGGGCCGACAACGATCAAGATGCGCTTTCATGAGTTGAAGGAAGCTCCAGGCGGGCAGATCTATTCTCTTTGGGCTGTCTCAGCCGACAACAAGTTCGTCAAACTCGGGCAGGTAGTCAACACTGGTCGGCGCAACGAGGCGCAGATTCAAACCGAAACGGCGCTGCCGGATTTCGGACTCTTCATTACTCTTGAGGGTGAACAGTCAATGCCTGCGGGCGCGATCGTCGGAACGATTCTACGGTAAGACAGTCCCTTGAGGCCTGTTCTTAAAATGAAAGGGTCGCCTGTGATCACAGGCGACCCTTTTTCTGTGGGCG
>JACCVS010000433.1 GCA_013698055.1 Acidobacteriota bacterium | reverse complement strand
AGCGCGAGGCTCCGGCTTGCAGCGAATCCTGAATGCGAATCGAGGCTCCCACCTGAAGCGGCGAAAGCCGCAACGACTGCGCACGAACAGGCGCACCTGCCAGTGCCAGCACAGTATTGATTCCCACAGTGCGCAGCAGGGTGCTCTTGCCAGACATATTCGACCCGCTGACGATCAGCACAACCAACTCATCTGACAGGCGCAGGTCTGTGCGCACGTTGCGTGCTTCAGGGATCAACGGATGACCAAGTCCTTCACCTTCAAAGTGTCCTTCACCATCTACCAATTCGGGAAAAGGGTCTTCCGGATGCTCGTAGGAATAACCGGCCAGAGAGGTAAGAGCCTCAAACTCGCCCACTGCGTCCAGCCAGCGAGCCACGGCAGGGCCTGAGCTTTGACGCCATCTTTCGATACGGATAGCGAACTGAAGCGGCCACAGCAAAATGGCTGACAACGGCGCGAAAATCATGTTGCGCCGGGCGTCGAGCAGATCAATCAAGCCATTGAGTTTAGCTATCTGTTTTGATGGAGCCAGACCTTCGACATCCAGCGCCGCGCGCACCTCAACCAGATGAGGACTTTTGAATCGCTCGCGCTCAAGCCGAAGAAGCACCTCGGAAAGCAGCGTCAGGTCACGCCCCGGACGGTCAACGGCGCTGATGACGCGCTCGCTATGTTCTCGCAAATGGTAGGTGAATGCTCTTCCCAGGATGAACGCGATGAGAAATGGAATAACCCCGAATCCCGCAATCCACAGAATGAGAGTTACCACTGCAAGCAGCGCCAAAAACAAAGCTGTAACGCGCGTTAATTGCGATATATTCCACGGAGGTGCGACAGCCCACGCTGCGAGCGCTCTCGCATCTTCACCGGAGCGGACACTTTCGCCGAGCAGCGCCAGGTCTTCGCGCAGATCGAGATTGGGACGCAACTCAGTAATCGCTGTCTGTCGGGCGCGCACAACCTGAGTCGTTGCGGGCGCGAGCAGCCAGTTCGCCAGAGTCTCTTCGCCGACGCGGGTGCGCGCTCTGGAAAGCAGCTCGAAGAGCGATCCGTGCCCGAAAAGATCAAGGTCTTCAGCGTAAGGGTGTGAAGCCTCCTGGAAGCGTTCCCCCGTCTCCCCTTTGCCAGCCCAAAGATCATTGAGTCTGTCCAGTCCTTCCTCGTAAAGGGCAGCGGCACGCTCCGAGCGACGCCGCTCCTGAGTAATTCGCGCTTGAACTTCACCCAGGATGAGGAAAGCGGCCACCGGAGGAAGTAACCACCAGGCGGCCAGTCCTTTGAACGCGAACCAAACAAGAACCAGTCCGGCGGCGAGCAATGCAAGGCGAAGGATACCGACCTTGCGAAAACGCTGCTCCTGCCGAGCCGTTTCCGCAGTGCGCGCTTCGCGCCGCCGCGCGTATTCAACCCGAGGCTCAGCCGCTTGATCTTCTTTTAATAAGTTTAAGGGAATATCTCCTGTCTCTTTCATCCTTACAGCTTAAACCATCTTCCTCAGATTGTGCGCAAACGCCGGGCGACAAATGCGGATGGCAGCGTGTTTACCCATTCGTCTGCCAAAATTTACAACACCACAGACGACTTGTTAAGCAGTGGATGGACTCGGCGATAGCTGCATTACGTTTGGCTTCGATTTTATGTCGAGTTGTTGAAGAACTACCAGCACCAATGATTCAATTCTGAGACTTTCGCTATTAACAAGGTGAGCCGCCGAACAATGATTGTTCGACGGCTCACTTTCACTCATCTTTCTATAATGCTCGGGTCAGCGGGAAGCAGGCAACGGTTTGAGCCGCTCACAAGAACCAATTACATACTTGCTCCTGTGAGTGGTAGCTTCCCGCCTCAACATTTCTTGCGAGGCTATTGTCTAACGCCCTTGCGGCTGAATAGGCGTGTTGTGAAAGGCAGCGATGCTCCATTTACCGTTATCTTTTGTCATGATCATCGTGTTAATGGCCTGAGCTTTCCTCTTCTCTCCGCCCGCTCTGAATTCCAAATTCCATTCGACGTGAACGACCGCCACATCCCGACGCAGGAAGCGGATACTCTTAACCGTGGCGACATTTTGGCTATCTTTATAGATGGTGGTGAAGATTTGCGTATGACCCTTTTCGATTCCCTCTCTCCCTTTTATCTTCATGCCGTTGACTACCACGTAATCGGCATCCACGGCGAACGGGGCGGCGAAGGCTTTACCGTCGTGCGCGTTCCAGCCATCTTGAACTTGCTGGACGATTTGCCGGAGGGCGGCTTCGTCCGTGCTTGAGTGTTGCGCTGTTTGCGCGCTGCTCACCTGAGCGCTGATTAACATCAAAGCCATGACAGCGATTGCGAACAAGTTGCTTCTTTTCCACATAAGATGATTCTCCTTATATTGCTGATTCAGGTTAACCGGTATTTCTAAACATTCCGGCTCTGGGTTTGGCCGAACGATATGCCCCGCTCTGCCTTGTCTTCTGCTCTTCGGTCGGTCAATTCCATTTCCGAACGCGGATAGCTACTCTATTATCTAAGCGTCATCAGCGAGGAAAAACGCTCACCTCAGGTTGAATTTATTTTGTGGGATGAAGGTGGATTAGATGGAAGTGAATTGAAAATGTTTCCTTATCGAAACCCGCCATGCCTGGCTTTTCAAAAAAGTCTCATAAATTCGATAAGGCAGTGTCGCAGCGGGCGATTTGGCGAGCTATTTCATCCAGCGTGCCGGGGCCTGTTCGGATCACGGAATGATTCAAAGCGTTACGATCCGTCATATCGAGCATGACTTTTTGGCTGCGCTCAAACCAGGTGCGTGCTTCGCGCCATTGCTCCCGGCGCTTGTCGCTTTGCGTTCGCGGGTTTGAAGCTAGAATTGCATTACCCTGCCCCAGTTGAAAGTAAGATTTTGCAAGTTTTGCGTGAGAGAATATGTTCTTCGGCGTGCCAGCCACAAATGCTTCGCTACTTGTTAAGCCTTGACGGAAA
>JACCVS010000424.1 GCA_013698055.1 Acidobacteriota bacterium | reverse complement strand
GTCGCAGACACTGAACATTCAGTGTCTGCGACCCTCGCTTTTTTATCGCTGTGATCGAAAGCATTTTTGTCTTGTAAAGACTCGCGCGCACGCCTGTTCTTTCTTGTTCTGCTGTCCTAATCAAATTAGCGACCACGCGGCACACGATGTTATTCTAAGACGTGAACTCCTCAATTCAATTTAGGCTGTAAGATTCAAGGGGGAAGCAGTTTCGTTATGCTGAGACGTATCAAGGGCGCGCGCCGCGTCGTGATTACAGGGATGGGTTGCGTGACGCCCATCGGAATCGGGCGCAAAGCCTTCTGGAGCGCGCTGCAAAAAGGCGAAAGCGGCGTGCGGCGCATCGAGAGTTTCGATGTCGCGGATTCGCCCGTCAAGATTGCCGCCGAAGTGCGCGATTTCGATTGGGAAGCGGAGCTTAATCCGAAAGACCGCAAGCACGTCCCGCGCACCGTCCCGCTCGCGCTCGCTGCCGCGCGCGAGGCTGTGATGGATGCGGGCATTCACACCAGCGACCTTTCCTTAACCGAGCGCCGCGAAATCGGTGTCCAACTCGGCACGGGCGGCGGCGGTCTGGCTTTCACCGAACGACAATACAGGTATTACCACACGGGACAGGCACAGAAGGGGAGCATCTACACGATTCCTTCGTCAACGCACGGCGGACTTTCAAGCGAGCTTTCGATGGTCTTTGGCCTGCGCGGTCTCTCACACATCATCTCGACGGGCTGCACGAGCTCGACGGATGCCATCGCTTACGCTGCCGAGCATATCGCGCTCGGTCGTCAGGAAGCGATGATTACGGGCGGCGTTGATTCTCCGCTTGCGCCCGGCATTCTCGCCGCGTTCAATGTGCTCACCGTGCTGACGAATAAGTGGAATGAAGAGCCTGAGCGAGGCTCGCGTCCTTTTTCCAAAGACCGTTCAGGAATCGTGCTCGGCGAAGGAGCGTGGATTTACGTTCTCGAAGAGTATGAGCGCGCACAGAGACGCGGCGCAAAAATCTATGCTGAGATTACTGGTTATGGCTCGACGTGTGATGCTTATCACAGAGTACGCCTTGAAGAGACGGGCGATGAGCCTGCGCGCGCCATGACGCTGGCGATGCAGGATGCCGGACGCTCGCCCGAAGAGATTGATTACGTCAATTTGCACGGCACGTCCACGCTGCTCAACGACCGCATCGAAACGCAGGCGCTCAAGCTCGCCTTTCGTGAGCAGGCCAAACGCATTCCGATGTCCGCGACCAAATCGCAGCTTGGACACCCGCAGGGCGCGAGCGGAGCAGCAGGCATCGCGGCTGCGCTCTGCGCGATGCACACGAACGTGATTCCCCCGACGATCAACTTGGACGAACCTGACCCCGCCTGCGATCTCGATTACGTTCCAAACCAGTCGCGTGAAGCAACCGTGCGCGTCGCCCTCTGCAACTGCATCGGCTTCGGCTCGAAGAACAGCGCCCTCGTCATCGAAAAACAGTGACAAGTGACGAGTGGCAAGTGACAAGTTAAAACAGGAACCAAGCACCTGCTCTCTGTCTTGTTCTTCTTCTTCTTCTTGCTCGTCACTCGTCACTTGTCACTTGTCACTGTTTTATTATGCTTGAGCAATTCCGAAAACGCAGTTATGAGCTTGAGCATTTGGATAAGGGCGATTACACGTCTGAGGAGTACGAAGGGTGTCTGGTCGAGTTGCGGCGCATCAATCGTTTCCTGGGTGATGCGAGCGCGTTGCGTCGTTCGTTGCTGGCAGAGATCGAGCGCGAGGGGTTGAAGAGTTTTTCGATGCTGGACGTGGGCGCTGGCTCGGGCGAGTTGTTGCGCGTGGCTGCGCGTTGGGCGCGAGAGACAGGACGAGACGCGATGCTGGTCGGGTTGGAACTCAACGCGCGCTCGGCAAAGGCTATCCTGGAAGAGTCCGAGAAATTCCCTTCCGTTCATTCGACTCGTGGCGATGCGCTAAGTCTACCTTTCAGTGATGATTGCTTTGATTACGCAATTTGCTCGCTCTTCATGCACCATTTCAAGGATGAGCAGATCGTCGCCATCTTGAGTGAGCTGAGCCGCGTCGCGCGCCGGGGCATTTTCGTCATAGACTTGCATCGTCATCCGCTCGCATACTATCTCTACACCACGTTAGGCCGCATCTTTTTACACAATCGCCTGATTCGAGAAGACGGCGCGCTCTCGATCATGCGCGGCTTTCGGCGTAGTGAATTGGATAGTCTAGCTTCGCAATCTCGCCTCGCAAATGTGCGGGTAGAGCGACGCTTTCCCTTTCGCTTCGTTTTGAGCGCGGGCAAGAGGTAAAGGAGTAGACAGGATTTGATTGATGCGGAAGCCCGCACGAGCCAGCACACTTATTTCATAGTCAGCACACTTACTTCGTGCGTGTTTCCGCCATCTGGATCGCAGTTGCGTAATTCCTATACTTATCGGTGATGAATCATTCTTCAGATAACTATGACGCCGTGATTGTTGGTGGAGGCCCGGCGGGGACGAGTGCGGCGATTCATCTGGCGGCGCGCGGCGCGCGCGTGCTGCTCGCCGAGCAGAAGAAGTTTCCGCGCACGAAGCTCTGCGGGGAGTTCATCTCGCCGGAGTGCCTGGAACATTTCGAGCGGCTCGGCGTTGCTCATCAAATGATGGATGCTGGCGGCGCGGAGCTGACCGAGACACTCTTTTATTCGAGAAGCGGAAAGTCTTTGAACGTGCCGAGCGAATGGTTCGGAAGCGGGCGAACGGGCGCGCTCGGTTTAAGCCGCGCCGAGATGGATGTGCGGATGATGGAACGCGCGCGTGAGGCGGGCGTGGATGTTCTGGAGGAAGCTCAGGCCACCGGATTGCTGTTGGAAAAAGACCGCGTGCGCGGCGTGAGCTTGAAGACAAACGGGCGCGTTCTTGAAGTCAATTCACTGGTCGCGGTTGATGCGACGGGCAGGTCGCGCGCGCTGGCTCGTCGTTTAGAGAGAGAAGGGAAATCGGATCGCGTGGTGACGAGTCGTCGCTCGCCACTTGTCGCCTTCAAAGCACATCTTGAAGGCGCGGACGGGCACAAAGAGCATTGCGAAATCTACTTTTATCGTGGTGGCTACGGCGGGCTGAGCCGAGTTGAAAATGGCTTGAGCAATCTTTGCTTCATCGTTCAATCACGCGATGTGCGCGCGTGCGGCAACGACCCGGAGCGCGTGATGCATGAAGTCTTGATGAAAAATCGTAGGGCAGCGGAAACGCTTGAGCGCGCCCGCACCCACTCAGGCTGGCTGGCTGTCGCTCTCGAAGGCTTCGGTCGGCGCGCACTTGTTCCCGCCCCCGGACTGCTCGCCATCGGCGACGCTGCATCGTTCATAGACCCTTTCACGGGCAGCGGGATGTTGATGGCGTTGGAGAGCGGTGAGCTAGCCGCGCAAACAATTGCCCGCCACCTCGCGAGGCTTCGCAACAAGGAATCGTTTGACGAAACGGCTTCGGATTATCGCGCTCTTTACAATCAAGTTTTCGGCGCGCGCCTTCGCGTGTGTGCGCTGATGAGGCGCGCAGCGTTTGTCCCACGCTTCGCTGAAACAATCATCTTTGCCCTCGGCGCGAGTGCGCCCGCCAGACGTTATCTGGCACGCTCAACGCGGTGAAGAGAGAAAGGGAGACACGGCAAGCAGATGGAAGGCAGAAAGCGGAAGGCGGAAGGCGGAAGGCGGAAGGCGGAAAACCTCTGCTTTGTTCTGCCTACTGTCTTCTGTTTTTAGCCGTCCTGCTCATATCCTCTTCGCATTTTTATGAGACGGGCGCGGCGAAGGTGTGGTAATTTCTCTCTTCATGCTCGGCAAAATCAAGTTATCAAACGGCAGTTAATTTAAGGGCATGGAAAACATAATCATTAAGAAGTCTGAGAGGAGACGTTAAATGAAACGCTGTCCGGCTTGTCAAAAAACATATGAGGACTCGCAGAATTTTTGTCTGGACGATGGAACAACTCTGGTGAGCGCGACCGGCGATTCGTCCGGCTCCGGGTTCCCGCCGGAGAATCCCTACAACAGGAATTCAGCCGCAACCGAAGTGTTATCACAAGGCACTCCGTCATCAGGTGGATGGTCACCGCCGCCTCAGCCGCCACCATATTCCACCACGCCGCCTTCGACTCCGTATATGATGCAGCAGCCACATCCGGCACCGAAGCGAAGTCCCCTTCCCTGGATCATCCTGGGCGTGCTCGCGTTGGCCGGGATAGGCACCGGCATTTATTTCGCTACACGCAGCTCAGATAGTTCGACGACGACGGCGAACAACAGCGTGACTACGTCTTCGCCCTCATCTTCGCCCTCATCTTCGCCAGGCAGAACTCCTTCGACACCAACGTCCTCGGGGAAACTTTATGATTCACCTGACGGACGCTTTAGCATTACGCTGCCTCCGGGATTCGGCGCTTTCACCTCTCAGCAAAAAACTCAGCCCACAGCCGCCGGCCCGATTGAGTTGAGCATCCTGCAATCGGAGACTGCACAGGGCGCGTGTGTCCTCGGCTATTCGGATTTCCCGGAAGCCTCGTTTGTCGGACGAACTCCAAAGAAGATGCTCGAAGATGGACGAGATGGCGCATTGAAGAATATCAAAGCGACTCTGGAGAAACAGGAAGACCTGACGGTTCAGGGAAAGACCGGACTTGCTATCTATGGCTCGACGAACCAGGGTGGAAAAGACATCTACGTCCGCTTTCATTTTGTTCTCGACAAGCCGCGTGCTTACCAGATGGGCTATCTGGCTTACAATCGAGCCGATCTCGATAAGCCCGAAGTGCAGGCTTACTTCGATTCGTTTCGCATTAAATAAGAGCAGTGGTCAGTGGTCAGTGAAAAGCAAAAGCTCAATGTTACTCATCGTCCGGTCTTTACTGCTCACTGACCACTGACCACTGACTTATTGATTTTCCCCATGTTTTGCGGTACAAAGACGGCGTGTTCGTTGAAATAATTTGTTCCTGGCGCTAACACTGGCGGCGTTCTTAGCCTTGTAGCTTCGGGCGCGCCCGCTACTCCCGAATGCGCCCTGGAGCATCATTACTCAAAGACAATCTGGTTTCCGCTCTCGCAACGGCTTAAGTGTTAGGCCCTGTCCGCTTGTTGCGAATGGTTGTCTCTATCAATCGGCAATGCTTCCAAAGCCTTCCATTTTTTGAATTGTTAAGGAGAAGATCATAATGCGTGAGTTCCCTCAGCGATGCCTGGGCGTTTTTGCCCGGCTCTTCGTTCTGTGCATAGCTACTTTCCTTTGCGCGAGCGCCGCCTTTGCCCAGGCGCAATCGAATGCGGCTGACTTGCAGGGCTTCGTGCGCGACCCACAGGGATCAGTCGTTCAGAATGCGACCGTCACGGCGCGCAACTTGGCGACCAATCTTTCCCGCACCGCGACGACGAATGACGAGGGCTTCTATCAGATTGTTAGCCTCCCGCCCGGCGATTACGAGGTAACGGTCGAAGCTCCGAACTTCAAGAAAGCCGTGCTCACGGACGTTAAGCTGACGGTCGGGCAACGTGCGGATATAGATGTTCCGTTGGAGATCGGAGGCATTGACCAGACGGTGACGATTACCGGCACGACTGCCGATCTGGTGGAGACTTCACGCACGGCAGTCGCCAACACCATCGAGCAGCAACGCATCGAGAATCTACCGATCAACGAACGAAGCGCCACCGGCTTTGCCCTGACGATCTCAACCGTCGGGCGCGACAACGGGCGTCCCATCGGCCCCGCTCCGACCTCCGGCTTGAACATCGGCGGCCAGCGCGGGCGCTCCACACTTGTGCAGGTTGACGGCGCGGATTTTACGGACAACTCGGTCAACGCCGCGCGCTCGAC
>JACCVS010000409.1 GCA_013698055.1 Acidobacteriota bacterium | reverse complement strand
GTAATTTTTAAGGAGTGCCGTTTCAGCTTTCGAGAATTCAACAGTCGTGTCAATTGTCTTGCCATTGCGCTTCTGGGTCTGGGAGTAAGCAAAGGCAACAAGCTCTTAACTATTCTGCCGTACTGTTTGGCGCTATTGAAGTTCACTGGGTGGTCAGTAAGATTAGGACGATGGTTGTGCCGCTCAGTACGCTGTTGCAAGGCAAAGCCCTATCGGCTTTGCCTTGCAAGATTCGGAGACCACGACGGTTATCACCAGCCAAGTTGAAACAAATGGAAAGGAACACGCCCATGAAACTGCACATCGGAGCCACTGCTGCTTATTCAAAGAAAATCACAGACAACGATATTCAAGCATTCGCCGAACTTACGGGTGATCATAATCCGCTTCACCTCGACGATGATTATGCCCGGACAACCAGGTTTGGCCGCCGTATCGCTCATGGCATGCTGAGCGCCTCGCTAATTTCAACTGTTCTGGGAACCGAACTTGCTTCCGAGGGAGTCATCTCTCTCGGCTACACTGTGCGCTTTATCGCACCGGTCTTTCCGGATGATACGGTGACGGCCCGAGCTACGATTATCAAGATCAGAGAAGACAAGCCGATTGTGACGTTGGAAACGATGTGCGAGAATCAACATGGGGAGGTGCTGATCCAAGGTGAAGCGGTGATGCTTCTAAATTAGAGGAATCAATAGCGGCTGTCTGGATCAGCTTGATTTGAGATTTCAGGACCGACCATTGTGAGCCGAACTTCTTCATGAGTCGGTCAACGGATGATTTAATTGGAGCGTCGCGGAGGCCTTTTGTGAGGTTTTGACGAGAGCCTGGATGATCTCTTTTTCCCGCGCGGGTGTAATGCGGATAAGCGGGCACATGACACTGATGGCTGCGACCGCATGCTGCTTCTCATTAAATATCGGTGCTCCAAAACAACATATGCCGACGGAAGATTCTTCGCGTTCCATAGACCAGCCGCTACTCCGTATATTCTCATACTCTTTAAGGAGAGCTAAGCGATCGACAATAGTTCTCTCGGTGAAACGCACTAAGCCATAGACCTGAATAATTCTGTCAAAACGATCACTGGGCTGAAATGCCGTGATGGCCTTGGCCATGGAACTACAGTGTGGGGGGAGCAACTTGCCGAGTGAATTCGTCGCGCGAACCTCTTTGAATGCCTCCAGGACATCAATAACCTGAATCTTGTCACCGAATAAATAAGCCAGACTGACCGTTTCATCGAAACGCTGATTCAGATTTATCAATAAGGGATGAACCTTCTGGCGGACGTTCTCGGCGTGCTCATAGAGGGTTCCGAACAAGACCTTGGGCGCCATCTTGTAAGAACCATCCGGATTACGTTGGAGATAGCGATGATATTCAAGTGTTAATAGAATCCGAAATAGGGAAGCCTCCGGTATACCGCTCATCTGAACGATCTCTGTCAAATTAAGTGTGGTCTCCGAGTCCGAAAAATACCCGAGGATGTCCAGTGCCCGCCCGATAGCTTTAGAATAGTACTCAGGTGCAGATGAAACCTCGGATTGAGCCTCAGGATACATACTGGACTTGGACCTTCTTCTCCGAATTTTAACCGCGGATTTCGGCAATAAATTTGCTCCATTGAGAAAATAAATTAAAAGATGATAGAAATTAGGAGTTACGCATGTTGACGAAGAATCAATTACTTACGAGGACGATTAGTTTCCCTAAGTCTTTTGTTTTCACTAAAGACCGCTTCAACTGCGTAACTCCTAAGAAATAACAAAGTTGAAGCTAAGTGTCAATTAATTTTCACATTTCTGGGAACGCACAATTTTTTAGAGTCATAGCCGGTCGATAGTAAAGTTGCTCAACCCTTCTCTGGTTTCAGTTTTGCCTGCGCTTTTGGCAACCCCTCAGCGACTTTTAAGACGATGTAGTTAACCCTGGCAGAACAGCGGATTGAATTATCTCTGCTTCTTTACGGCTACCGATTGTGAGCCCGGTCAGTTCGGGCCGATACCCTCCAAATATTAAGCTCGCGAAATAACCGGTGATGAAAAGTATGAAGTGGCTAAAAACTCCGATCATGATCGGGTGCATATTGAAATTAAACCCGAGATTAATCTTGAGCGGGCCTGTAATGGTTGACCATAAAATAAACACGAGACAAATGGATGTCCCAATATAAGCTCCGCGCCGCGTCGCTCTAGTGCTGAGAAAGCCAAGAGCGAAGAGTCCCAGCATCCCGCCCGAAAAGATCATTCCCAGAGTCACGATCAGTTCCACCAGTGCTTTGGCGCGGGCGGAGAGCAAGATAATGGCGATGCAGATGCAGAGGATACCTGTGACAGCTACGGCGCAGCGGCCAAAGAGAACTCGCGTTTGCTCAGAGGACCCGGGCACCGCTCGCACAAAGTAGTCTTGTGTCACAACGGTTCCCACGCTATTCAGATCAGAGCTGACGGATGAATTGCATGACGAGAGAATGGCCGCAAGAATGAGACCCACCAGCCCTGGCGGTAACTGCGTGTTGATAAAATACGGCAGAATATTATCAGGCTTTTGGAGCACTTCATCGGGTAAATTCTGCTGTGTTAATTGAAAGAACGCCCAGAGGCAAGAACCGATGAAAGCGAAAGTTAGCCAGATGGGTAGACAGGCGAGTGCGCCAGCCATGACACCGCGTTGTGCATCCCTGTCAGACCGCGCGATCAAATAACGTTGGACCATATTGGGCTCGGTCATGTAAGCCCGACTAAAATGCAGTACTCCAGAGAGCGCCAGAATCCAGAAAGTGGGGTGCTCGCCGAAGAGGCTCTGCCAACTGAAACTAAAATCACCCAGGCCGAACTTACCTCCTCCATAAGCGGTTGAGATCACTGCTGCCGGTCCACCCTCCGGACGGAAAAGTATGATCAGGAGTACGGATAAAGCTCCCGTCGCCAGCGCGAAACCCTGTAGCACGTCTGTATAGACGACGGCTTCGATACCACCGACAAGCGTATAGAGAATGGTGAAGAGACCAAGACACAGGATCACCAGACGAATGTCCCAGCCGGTCACCACCTCAACTGCGATGGCCGTTAACAACAGTGTGAAGGCAAGATCAATTGTACGCAGAAGTAGAAAGCCAGAGGCGCCATACAGTCGGGCAAGAACACCGAAACGCTTCTCGAGGTACTCATAGCTGCTCATGCGTACGACCCGGCGGTAAAACGGAACAACGAAGATTACGACCAAGATTAGGAGGAAAGGCACCATCAGGTTGGGCACAATTAGCCACCAATTACGTGCGAAGGCCGCGCCCGGATGGGCGACGAAGCTCACGCTGCTGATCATCGTGCCGACTACGGCGAAGCCTACAATCCACCCGGGCATCCGACGGTTAGCCAGAAAGTAATCATCGGTAGTCCGCTTCTTCCTGCGCGCCGCCCAGAGTCCGATAAATGAGACAACCAGGAAATAAGCGGCTACAACGATATAGTCCAGGCTGTGACTTGATTTCATGGTTTACTCGGAAGGTGAAACTGTTTTTAATAAAAATAGCTGTTTGCTAAATATAGTGAGAATAAACTTTACTCGTTAAATTTGATCTATAGGACATAAACTTTCTGGATGCTGATGTGGCGGAATGCTTCTTGCTCACAAATAAATGTTTGCAACTTATTCGGTGAGCTTTATCTCCGTCCTGAGTGAAATCTAAATACAACCGAAATCCTGACACTGTCAATCATCGCTTTCTCTTCAAAGCTTTGGCGATAGCTTGTTCTGCAAGCGGAACCATGACCGCGTAGCCTTTACCCACCGGGTGGAGCCCATCATTGCTGAACGTAGCTTGCAAGAAGCCCTTTTCATCTACCATCGCAGAATAGTAGTCGAGATAGGTTAAACCATTCTCGGCGGCGTAAGTTCTTATCCATTCATTGAGAGCTTTAATCTGCTCGGGACGTCTGCGCACGGTTTGAGCTATAGGGGGATCGTCTCGATCCCTAACCCTCCCGTAATCGCTAACGGGAAGCAGTGATGCCAATACCACGCGAATATTATTGGCGCGTGAGAGTTCAATCATCGAGATAAGATTAGCTTTGATGGGTTCAAGTGCTGTCATCTCCGGCTTATCAGCAATATCGTTGGTGCCCCCAAGTATCACCACAACCTTTGGCTTCAACGCGATTACATCGGGGCGAAACCGGATGAGCATCTGCCCCGTGTTCTGTCCACCTATGCCGCGATTGATGTATGGTTTACCGGGAAAGAACCCACCATTGCCCTCGTTATCCCACCAATCGGTAATCGAGTCGCCCATGAAAACTACGCGCTCTTCGTTTTTTGCCTGCGCAGGAACCTGCGCGTTAGCCTGACGATAACGTGCCAGCGCGGGCCAGTCTTTAATTCTTGATTCAAGACGCGCGGCCTGCGCTCTTACTTCAGTGCAATCCTGTGTATCTGGTTTGGCTGACTGGGGCGCAGCAACCACCGCACATATCATCAGGATAATATACGAAGCCAGTAAACGTTCCAGCGAACGCTTTTTCCTCATGTCAGAGACAATCGCGCTTATATTTACCATATCTACCTGTTAACTTTCGGGTTCAATCTGGTATACGTCACCGGTGTTGTTTAGGGCCTCTATAAGAGATGAGCCTGGAGGCTTTTTCTCTTAAGTCAGTCTCCAGGCTCATTCAGCTGAAATTGCCTTTCAACCCTTAATTAGAAAGTGATCCTCAAGTTCAACTGCCCTGTGCGAGCACCTCTCGTAGCAGTAAAGCGACCGAAGGTTGGGGCGGTAATGTTAGTTATAACCGCCGAAAAGTCCGTATGATTCAAAGCATTGAACATATCCGCACGCAATTGCACTCGCAATCTTTCGGTGACGGCGAAGGTCTTGGCCAGGCTGAGATCAACTTGCCAGAAGCCGGGCAGTCGAAGCGCATTTCGCCCCAGCGTTCCGGGGCGTATCGGTGCTCTGCTGACAGCATTAACTGGAACTCTGGCAAATGCCGCCGGGTTCAAATACTGCAACGGATTATCAGATGAGTGTAGATACACTGGCCCGCCGAGGTAATCCACCCTCTGGCTATTGTTTGGAAGCGAACTGTTAGGATTGAAAAGTGTAAATGGTGCGCCGCTCTCAGCCCTTAAGATACCGCCGAATTGCCATCCTGCGTACAGGAGCCTCTTGCCCAAGCTGTCCGAACCCCACATCCTCGCGAATGGCAGCACATAAAGAAAGTCAGTCGAGAAGCGGTGGTTGATGTCAAAGGCAGACGGCCCTCTCTCATTCCTAATATTATTCGGGTCCTGCGGGTTAGCAAGTGAAGACAAGTCTCCCCCCCCATAGGAAATAGATCTGGCCCAGGTGTAGTTCACGTTGAACAGGAAGTCGTTGGAGAAACGCTTCTGGACAGATGTTTGCCAGGCATGATAGGAGGTGGAGTCCGACGTGTCGAAATGGCGGAACTGCCCGAAGCCGGCGGCGGCGAAAGGTCGTAGGCCGGTCACTCTGTCAACCAGGTTTATGTCCCGGTTATAAATCAGATTGAGACCGCGAGTACCCACATAAGCAGTATCGATCGCGATGGTACTGGTCAACTGTCTTTGAAAACTCAAAATCCATTGCATGCTATATGGATTTGGAAAATCAGGATTGATCGTGGTGCCCGACCACGGGAGCACCGGGACAGCCGCACGCACGGCTGCGGCGCTCGTGGGATATCTCAAACCCAGTGCAAGCGCTTCCGCACGGCTGAAAGAGAAACGGAAGGGTTCGTTCAGAGAGTTTCTGATTGTATCAATAACATTTCTCAAAGGCGCACGTGTATTGAAAACTCCAAAGCCACCTCTGAT
>JACCVS010000408.1 GCA_013698055.1 Acidobacteriota bacterium | reverse complement strand
AGGGAGAACGGGTTGCAGAAATGCTTAAGAAGCCAAAACAAAGGGAAGTCCAAAGCCCAATGTCCAATGTCCAAAGTCACGAACGCTGCTTAGACTTCGGATATTGGACATTAGGCTTTGGACTTGCTTGATCTTCCCTCTTGTCTTGCTACCTATTTCTCGTCTCCTGGCTGACCACGCGCGAGTTGATGACTTTGCCTGCGGTATCCAGCGTGAGTTCGATGACCGCACCTGAAGTGTCCCTGATTCGCCGGAGGGTCTGCCCGGCGCTATTGGTAGATTCGTTCAGCACCGTGCCGCCGAGGTCTGCGAGACTGCCGAGCGACTTTTGATCCAGCACCTTGCCCGCGCTATCAACTGTGCGCTCCAGAATATTGCCAGTGCGATCAACCGTGCGCTGTACAGTCTGGCCGAGTTGGTTGACGGTTTGACTGAGCAGTCCGTTTGGCGCAGTCAAATTGCCGAGCGTCTGCGAGACAGCGCCGCCGGGCCCAAGCGCCGAGCCAGCGACGTTTCCAACTGTGCCGACGGTGTTATCAACAGACTGCAACAGGCGTTCGAGGATTTGCGGGTTGCGATCAATGGTCGTCAGCGTGCGGTCAATAATCGCAGCGACGTTGTCGAGGCGCACTTTCAAGAGCAGTTCGGCGCGCACGCCCTTGATCGTCAGCTTAACTTTATCAATGCCGACATCCGCCCCGGCAGAGAGAGCGAGCAAATTGGCCAGCCGCGCATCGAGAGAAACTTTCGCTCTCAAATTCTCGACTTCAAGCGTGATCTCTTCGACGGTCAGGTTCGGCACGTCGAGCAGCACGTCCGGGTCTCCGGTCGCGGCAGACTGGCGGCGTCGCTCGCTGGCCGCATCCTGTCGCTGGCGATCTTCCTGCGAGAGCGGGCGAACGGGCGTGATCGGCGACGGGGTCTGGCGCGGCTGCGGTCGTGCCGGATTTGTCTGCGGCAGTCCACTCGTCGTCGTTGTGCTGCCTGTGATGGAAGCGTCATTATTACCGCTCGTTGTGCTGTTCTGCGCCGTCACAACCGACGCGCACGCAATGAGAGCGAGCAAGGTTGCTGCTCCGAAACGCGATAGTTTATCCATTGGTGATCTCCTCCTGAATAGTTTTATGAAAACTCAAGATCAGCTTTCGGCTGATTGAAATTTGCCGGGGACTCATGTTTAGACATCGCTGTCCGTCAAGGGGAGAGGCTTCGGGTTGAAATCTCAAGTCCAAAGTTTCGAGTATCAGGGTGTAGCGCCGGGTACTGGGCGAGCGTTGAGACGTTGCAGGACACGCTCAAGCGTTGCTCGAAAGCGCACGCTGCCGCGCACGTTTCTGAGAAGCACGTTGATTTGATCTGCGCCGACGGCGACACCGACACGCAACGACAGGCCACGCGCCGTCTCTTCGCCAATCTCGACGCTGGTCGAAGCCGCGAAGTCGCGCTCGGTGATGCGTCGCTCCGCGATGCTCAGGTCAAAAGTTTCATTAGCGCTTGTTCGCGTCTGAGCCTCGGAAGCCGATTGCACCGTGGTCGTTACTTCCGTCTTTGCGGCCTCTCTTGTTTGAGATAACGCTATTACGGACGACGCGATGAGAATGACGAAAGCGCAGGCGACGTGGATAAGTTTACGCTTCAACGCGGCGTTCCTCCGTTTGGTCTGGGGGTCAAAGCAGGCGGCTGCGCGGTCGGCTGGGGCGTCGGGTTTTCCGGTGGCAGCATCTGGTCGGCGACAGGCACTTCGCCTAGCGCCTCCGCGACGATGCGATCAATGTCCGCAAAGCGGCTGACGATTTTGAGACGAATACCGATGTCGCGGTACGTGACGCCCGGCTTGACTGGACGCGGCAAATTGTCTCGCACAGCGTCCCAGACCGTATCGCGCTCGGGTCTTCCCGGAAACTCCACCGTCGGATTCGGGACAGCTTCAAAGCGCAACTCCTTCGCGGTCACAGTTGCCGTAATCGCCAGGTCGGCGGATTCCTCTGGAACCTGTGAAGCGTCTTTCTGCTGTGAA
>JACCVS010000365.1 GCA_013698055.1 Acidobacteriota bacterium | reverse complement strand
GGCAGGCTAGCTCTTTTATTAAGAGCTATGAGCAACAGGAGATGAGCTATCGAGATGGTGAGGGCTGTGTATTGATGCTGCCTGATGATGAAAGAGACGGAGACGACGATGCACAGAAGCGCCAGACCCAGCTTGAACATTGGCAAGCGACGCGGCGCAATCTGCTGCAAGCCCTTCGGCAAAGAGATAATCAAAAGCAGTGCCGGAAAGATTGTTCCCAGCGTCAAATAAATCGCCCACTCGTATCCTTCGCCCTCTAAACCCACCCCGCTTCCCCACAGAAGGCTGCCGAGAAGCACACACAGCAGGGCAAGGCCAGCGATCCACAGAGGTTCTAAATCACCTGCGGCGGCGGCGTTGAATAAACCTCCGGTTTTCGTTTCGAGCTTCAAGGCGTTAGCTGAGATGTTATGTGCTTTCCATCTCGGTAGGTTTGGCGAACGGCTCCATCTCCGTCATCGGGCTGCCGAAAGCGATCTTCGGATAAGCGTTCGCGTAAGTGTCTATCACCACCTGCAACAAAGCAGGCTCGGACGGATCAGCCCAGAGCCAGCGCAAAGCCTCTTCCGTTTCCTTCTCGTCTTCTACGCTGCGCGCAGGGATTTTGTAAGCACCCGCAACCTCTGCGAAATCCGGCGCGCTGTATCCCCAGAGTGTTGATTGATAGCGACTCTCAAAATAACTCTCCTGAAATTGTCGCACCATCCCGTGGCACCCGTTGTTGAGAATCACCATTTTGACGGGCAGGCGGTGGTGCGCGACGGTTTGCAACTCCTGAATGTTGGATTGAAACCCACCGTCACCTGCGATGAGGACAATTGGCTGCGAAGATGCGGCAAAGGCAGCGCCAATGGCAGCAGGCAGGGCGAATCCCATCGAACCCATCCCGCCCGATGTCAGGAATCGCTGATTGCCTCCAACCTCAAGCGATTGCGCCGCCCACATCTGATGTTGACCGACATCAACCACGTAGGCTGCGGCTCGTGTCGAACAAGCTGACAATTGATGCATCAGCACGTTTGGGTTGATTCCCGGTGCGTCCGCCAGCTCATTCGTGTCAGGCCAGGCGCGGCGCAGTGCATCAATCTCGTCGCGCCACTCTTTTCGCTCCGCAAATTCGCGTTCAGCCGTGATGCTCAATGCAGCGGACAAAAATTCTCTCAAGCCGGAAACGATTGCGCGACACCCCGTCACACGATTATTGATCTCTCCGCTTTCGCAATCCACATGAAAGATGACACGCTCGCCCTTGAAACTTTCAGCTTGCGCGCCCGTCTGCCGGACATCCAGTCTGCTTCCCAACACCAGCAGAAAGTCCGCCCTACCGATTGCCAGATTAGCCCAGCGGTTGCCGTAACTGCCGATCATCCCGACGCGCAGCGGTTCATCAAACGGCAGCGCATCAACGGCCATCAAAGAATTGACGACAGGTATCCGCAGCTTTCGGACGAAACTCCTGAACAGCTTGGAAGCACGCGCCGAGGAGACGCCGCCGCCAACCAGAATCAAAGGACGCTTCGCATCTTCAAGCTGACTGAAAAGACTCTGCCATGTCTCCTCATCTATCTCTGAATCACCCTCTGAGGCACGCTGCTTTTCCTCCGGGCTTTCAATAGAGATTTCAGCCCTCTGCACGTCCATCGGAATATCCAGCAGAACGGGGCCGGGTCGCTTTTCTGTGGCGAGCGCAAATGCTTCTTCGAGCATTGACGGTATCTCTTCCGGCTCGCGCACGCGCCACGCGGCTTTCGTTATGGGAAGCGCCATCGGCACGATGTCCGTCTCCTGAAAGCCGAGCTGACGAATTGCCCTTTCGCCCTTCTGCTCGTTGCGATTGACCTGACCTGTGATGAAGACTGCGGGCGACGAATCGAAATAGCAACTCCCGATGCCTGTCAGCAAATTTATCGCGCCCGGCCCGCTCGTCGCCATCGCCACGCCGGGAACGCCCGTCATCCTTCCCACAGCTTCCGCCGCGAAAGCCGCCGCCTGCTCGTGATGCATACTGACGACGCCAATCTTCCCGCTCTGCTGAAGCGAATCGAGCAGGTGCGCGATCATCCCGCCCGACATCTCGAAGACGCACTCAACACCCCGGCTTTCGAGATAACTCACGATGTAATCGGAGACTTTCATGTCTTACTCTCGAATCCGGCTGATGTGCCTTGCGATTTATACCAATCAATTGTGCGGCGCAATCCTTCATCAAGACTAACCTGTGGCGTCCATCCTGTCGTATGGCGCAAACGGTCAATGCTTGTTTCCAGACGCATCAACTGATCCGGTGGATAAGGCATTTCGCCAAATCCTAACGAAAGTGAGGGGTCAACCATATCTCGAACGCGCTCCATGATACTGCGAATGCTCTGAGATTCACCTGAGCCGAGATTGAAGACGCCTTGCGCTTCTTCGCTCACAGCCGCACGATAAATCGCTTCAGCCGCGTCTTCTATATAAAGATAATCCCAGTGCTGCTCGCCCGGTGTCAGTGATGGCCGCTCGTGCGCCAACAGCTTGCGAATCGTCGCGGGGAGCAAGTGCCTTTCATCATCCTTCGGGCCGTAAGTTGCCAGCAGTCGCAGCCAGACGTAGCGCATCCCCGACAGCTCGCAGAGTTTCTTTGTCAGCAAGCCAACACAGAGCTTGGCCGTGCCGTAGGCGGTCAACGGTC
>JACCVS010000364.1 GCA_013698055.1 Acidobacteriota bacterium | reverse complement strand
TTCATCACTTCACTAACCAATGCCGTTAGCGCGTTATCAAGCAACGTCTTGTTGTTCTGTACTTCTCCGTGCAGATCACAGGCGAAGACCGCGTAGGCGATGGGCAGCGCCGTGCCGAAAAGCGATTTGGTGCGGTTGCCGCCCTTTAGGTTTTCGCCGAGCAACGAGCGGCGCGTGACGCGACCGTCGCCGGGCGCAGACATCGCGGCAGTCGCTTCCTTGAGCGAGACGCGACGGCCAGACGATGCGCGAAACTCGCGCGGGCGTGTCAGCGTCTTCCAGCGTTGCTTTTTTTGATCGAAGAGGAGGACGGGCGATGAAAGCGTATCTTCACAGTCGCCGCCGAAGACGAGAAGCTGCACGGGCGCGTCTTCCGTCATCACGTCGAGGGCTTCGTGAAAACGTTTGGCGCGATTAAGGACGAGAGCAAAATAGGCGTCCAACTCTTCGAGCGAGCCGCCCTTGAAAGGCGCGTTGTCGCCGCGCGTGCGCCCCTTGACGAAACGCTCGCGGTATTCAGGGTCGGTCACGGGCGACCAGCCATAGCGCCGCCACACCGCCGGGTCGTAAAGGTCTATCTCGATGGGCTGCAAGTTTTCATCGAGAAAGCGCGTTGCCGCACGGTGCGGCAGAAGCTGGAAGACGGAAGGCGCTGTGAAAATGTCTTCGTTGGAGAGCTTATTGAGCAGCGGAAGGCGACGGCGCAAGCCTTCCGTGACCGAGTAGCCTTCGATCAACGTGGAGAAGGCATCCGCCGAGCCTTCGTTCGGGGTGCCGAACATGACGATCCGGTTGATGTGCGCTGCGCCTGACCATGAAGGTATCGGCTGGCGGCCTTCGGGCAGCATATCCGCGTCGCCATACATGGCAGCGTATCTCGCCACCAGACCGCCCATCGAATGCGCGAGGATGTTGAAGCGCAGGTCAGGACAATTCAATTTCCGCTTGAGTTCTTCGACGCGCTCGATTAGATCGCGTGCCGATTCGACGTTATCGCGCCGCCAATCATAAGGGAAAACGTAGAACGTATCCCGGTCGCCGTCCGCGCCGGGATTGTTCCAGTCACCTTCCTTGTAGCCGCCATAGTTTTTAAGGGCAACGAGCAGTTCGTGGTAAACGTAAACTTCGGGAGCGAGTTTTGCCAACCGTGCAGTGTCAACAATTTTTCTGGCGACGAGATTATCAACGTTGCGCGCAAGATTGGCCGAAACCGGCAAGCTCAAGCCGTCATCTGACGAGCGAAACGCCGAAGGCCAGACCACTTCGCCCGTCTCGTAATTGATGAGTTGCGAGCCGAGGACGCCCGGAATGACAATCAATGGTCGCTTGCCCGTGCTGACACGCGCATCCCTGAAGATACGTTCTAGGTTCGGCTTGCGCCGCGCGCTGATGCAACCCGATAGCAGGGGCGCGAGTGTGATGACCAGCGAAAGCAAGACGCGTAGAAAAGTAGAAAGAGGAAGGCAGGAGGCAGAAGGCAAAAGGCGGAAAGCAGAAAGCAGGGAGCGGAGGGTAGGAAGCGACAAAAGGCGCGAGGAATTTGTTTTCTGCATTCTGCCTATTGCCTTCTGCCTTCCTCTTTAATCTCTGCTCCCCACTTACGATTAATCAGGCTGGCGACGAAGCCTGCGCCAAAGCCGTTATCAATATTGACGACCGTCACGTTCGACGCGCACGAGTTGAGCATCCCGAGCAGCGCTGCCACACCGCCAAACGATGCGCCGTAGCCGATGCTCGTCGGAATGGCGACGACGGGAACGCTCACGAGGCCGCCGACAACACTGGGAAGCGCGCCTTCCATCCCGGCAGCGACGACGACGACGCGCGCTGCGCTGAGTAACTCACGCTCGGCCAGAATGCGGTGAATCCCGGCCACACCTGCGTCCCAGATTCTCTGCACCCGGTTGCCCATCGCTTCCGCCGTCAATGCTGCTTCTTCCGCGACAGGGATGTCGCTTGTGCCCGCGGTGACGATGGCGATGGGGCCTAAGCCCTGTTCCGTTTTGTCTCTCTGGATTCTGATGAGTCGCGCCGTCTCATGCCATTCGGCGTCCGTGACGACGTTACGCACTTCACCGAACGTTCCTTCATCGGTGCGCGTCACGAGTACGTTCGGCGATTTCTCGGCGAGACGCTCGACGATGCCAACGACCTGCGCGCGCGTCTTGCCCGCCCCGAAGACGACTTCGGGGAAACCCTGCCGCGCGGCGCGAGCATGATCCACGCGCGCGTAGCCGATGTCTTCGTAATGAAGATTATTGATGAGGCGCGCGGCCTCGGGGGTCTCCATCTCGCCATTGCGAAACGCGCGCAGGAGCTTTTCTATTTCTCTTAAATCCATTCGATTGACCTGAAACCTTCATGCCGAGCAGTTACCTGCATTCTAGCATCGAATTCAAGTTCGCCCGAAATGCGGGTTAAAAAAACAGTGACAAGTGACAAGTGACAAGTGACGAGTTAAAATCATGTTGCTCGTAACTTGTCACTTGTCACTTGTCACTGTCTTATGGAACTGACCGTCGCCATTACGGGAGCATCCGGCTCAATCTACGCGCATCGCACGCTCATCCATCTGGCCGCTAGCGGAGCGGTCGAGCGCGTCAACCTGATTATGTCCGAGTCGGCGCAGACGGTCGCGCGGGTCGAGCTGGGCGTTGATTTGCGGGATGCAGACGGCAGATGCATCAACGACTGGCTCGCTTTGCCGCAAGACTCAAAGCTCGTCCGGCTTCATCGTCTCGACAACATGGCCGCGACGCCCGCTTCCGGGTCGCATCTACAGGCGGGCATGGTCGTCGTTCCCTGCTCGATGGGAACGCTTGGCGCGATAGCGAGTGGCGCGGGCACGAACCTGATTCATCGCGCGGCGGATGTGACGCTCAAGGAAGGGCGCAAGCTCGTAATTGTGCCGCGCGAAACTCCCTACAATGCGATTCACCTTGAGAACATGCTGAAGCTGGCGCACGCCGGGGCGCGTATCCTTCCGGCCAGCCCGGCTTTCTATCATCGTCCGCAGACAATCGAAGAGATGGTTGACCATCTGGTCTTTCGCATCCTCGATCAATTCGGCGTGCCCCATTCGCAGGCTTCTCGATGGACGGGCGGAGAACAGGGAACGGAAAACAGTAGTCAGTAGTCAAGGGTCATTCGTCAGTTAAAGACAATTGCTTAACGCTGCTCGTCACCCGTGAGCCTGAAAAGATCATGTTGACCGCCACAGCAAAAAACGTTCGCACGACGCTCGAAATGATTAAGATCGAGCATACGCTGTTTGCGCTGCCGTTCGCTTTTCTTGGGGCGGTGCTCGCGGCGGGTGGACTGCCGACCGGACAGCAACTCATCTGGATTACGCTGGCGATGGTCGGCGCGCGTTCCTGCGCGATGGCTTTCAATCGCATCGCGGACAGAGAGATTGACGCGCGCAACCCACGCACAAAGGAAAGAGCGATTCCATCCGGCGCGCTGTCAGTCAGCTTTGTCTGGGCGTTTACGATTCTTTCGGCTGCCGTCTTTTTTATAGCCGCTGCGATGCTCAATCGCTTGACGCTCATGCTTGCTCCTGTCGCGCTCGCGAGCATTTTGCTTTACTCGTACACGAAACGCTGGACGATGTTGTCGCATCTCGTCCTCGGCTGGTGTCTGTCGATTGCTCCGGCTGGCGCATGGATCGCCGTGCGCGGCTCGCTCGATAGCCCCGTGCCGCTCCTGCTCTCGCTCGTCGTCATGCTGTGGACTGCCGGATTCGACGTACTCTACGCGTGCCAGGATTACGATTTCGACCGGCGGGCGGGGCTGCATTCGATTCCGCAAGAACTCGGCATCGCTCGCTCTCTCTGGATTTCCAGACTGTTCCACGCGCAAGCGTTTGCCACGCTCGTTGCGCTATACTTGGTGACGCACTTGGGCGCGCTGGCGCTCGTCGGAGTCGTTCTGACGGGAGCATTGCTCGTCTACCAGCACACGCTCGTGCGCGCAGATGATCTCAGGCGATTGAACGCTGCGTTCTTTACAACGAACGCTTTCGTCAGCGTCATCCTGTTTGCGACTTTCGGAGGCGCAGTTCTCTTTAAGTTCATTTGAGAGTTCATGCCCCGAAAATGAAAGGTTCAGATATGACCAGCACACTCACACCGATTGAACAAAGCTCCGATGCGCTCGTGCTTCATTTCAGCCCTCTGCTGAAGAAGCTCAGCGAAGAGGAGTTCTTTGAATTTTGTATGCTCAATAAAGATTTGAACATCGAACTCACCAGCGCAGGAGACCTCATCATCATGCCACCAACCGGAGGAAAGACGGGAATCCGTAACTTCAAATTGATTGTCAGCTTCGGAGTTTGGGCAGAAAAAGATGGGACGGGGAAAGGCTTCGACTCTTCAACCTTGTTCACGCTGCCGAACGGCGCGAAACGCTCTCCCGATCTTGCATGGGTGCATAACGAGCGCTGGAATCAGCTTTCCGAGAAAGAGCAGGAGCGTTTCCCGCCGCTCTGCCCGGATTTCGTGGTGGAGTTGCGCTCAAAATCGGATTCACTGAGAGCTTTGCAGGGTAAGATGGAGGAATACATTGAAAACGGCGCGCAACTTGGCTGGCTCATTGACCCGTTTAAGAAGAAACTCTATGTCTATTGCCCACAGTCTGCTGTCAAAGTCTTCGATAATCCGCCGGACATTTCAGGCGACCCATTGCTGCATGGATTCACCCTTGACGTGCAATCGCTTTGGGAGTGATTTAAGCTGAGCTTTAATAATCCTTAAACTTATGAATTTTTCACACGACCCGAATCTTAACGACATCGCAGCGAAAATTGAGCACGGCGAGCGGCTGAAGTTCGACGACGGATTGAATCTTTACGCGACCGCTGATCTGCCCGCGCTGGCAAAGCTGGCCGATACCGTCAGGCGTCGCCTGCACGGGCGCACGACCTACTTCAACGTTAATCGCCATTTCAATCCGACCAATGTCTGCTATGCCGATTGCAAGTTCTGTGGATTCTTCCGCACGCCGCGCCAGCCCGACGCCTACACGCATAACATCGAGGACAGCCTCCGAATTGCCGGTGAAGCGGTCAAAGAAGGCGCGACGGAGCTTCACATCGTCGGCGGGTTGAATACCAAGCTGCCATTCAGTTACTTCACGGATTTGCTCTCATCGCTCAAGCGCCATTACCCGCAGCTTCACCTGAAGGCTTGGACGATGGTTGAGCTTGACCACTTCGCGCATTTTTACAAGATGACGGACGAAGATGTTATCGAGCGTTTGAAAGAGGCGGGGATGGATTCTTGTCCGGGCGGTGGAGCGGAGATTTTCCGCGAGCCGACGCGCTCGATGATCTGCGCGCACAAGACGAACGGTGAACGCTGGCTTGAGCTTTCCGGCAAAGTCC
This sequence comes from Acidobacteriota bacterium, assembly GCA_013698055.1. Taxonomy (GTDB): domain Bacteria; phylum Acidobacteriota; class Blastocatellia; order Pyrinomonadales; family Pyrinomonadaceae; genus QHXM01. The sequence continues at coordinate 75 of JACCVS010000364.1, read as the reverse complement.
ACGCTGCCGGATTGAAATCAAACGCGACGATGCTCTACGGCCACATCGAATCAATCGAAGATCGCGTTGACCACT
>JACCVS010000349.1 GCA_013698055.1 Acidobacteriota bacterium | reverse complement strand
GGGCTATGTTGTCTGGCGCTTCGGGGCTAACTCACAAAACAAAGACGAGCGCGCCCTCTACACGCACGGTAACAATCGGCTGGAAATGATCTGGACGGTCGTGACCGCGGTCGTCTTCATTGCTCTTGGGGTGATGGGGCAAAAGGTCTGGGCTGAGCTTCGCTTTAACGAAGCGCCTGCCGGTGCTTACCCTGTCGAAGTCGTCGCGCAGCAGTTCGCCTGGAACATGCATTATGCGGGTAAGGATGGCAAGTTTGGCCGCACAGACCCGACGCTCATCAAAGAGGACGAGAATAATTTCATCGGGCTGGACGAGAAAGACCCAAGCTCGAAGGATGACATGACGACGACGACGCTCGTTCTTCCCGTCAATCGCACGGCGGAGTTGACGCTTCGCTCAAAGGATGTGACGCATAGCTTCTGGGTTCCGCAACTGCGCTTCAAGCAAGACCTAGTACCGGGGATGAACATTAAGGTTCATTTCACGCCAAACAGGACGGGGCAGTTCCAACTCGCCTGCGCCGAGTTATGCGGGATGAATCACTTCAGCATGAAGGGGACGCTGCTGGTGGTGACAGCGGATCAGCATAACGAATTGATGGCGCTTCCGGCGGCGGATTTCCAGACGAGGGTGAATGAGATAAAGAACGGTTATGAGGTCGGAGTGATATACGATGAGAAGGGCACCAAGATCGGCAATTCATATTAGTTCACCTTTCCAAGCATCTAGGAGATGAGCGATGTCAGCAGACGCAAACGTAGTTCATGAAGGCCACGACGCAGTGCATCGTCACGAGGCACCGACAAGCTTTATCCGTAAATATATCTTCAGCCTTGACCACAAAGTGATCGGCGTTCAATATCTGTCGCTCGCGCTGGTAGCGGTTTTCGTGGGGATGATTCTGTCAGTGTTGATGCGCCTGAGCCTGACATGGCCGGATATGACGTGGCCGATCATTGGAGCGATCAAGCCAGATTCGTACCTCTCGCTCTTGACGATTCATGGCACGATGATGGTCTTCTTCGTGCTGACGACAGCGCCGCAGGGAGGATTCGGTAACTACTTTCTGCCGATTCAAATCGGGGCGGAGGACATGGCCTTTCCTCTGCTTAATGCTCTCTCTTTCTGGGTGACATTCGTCGGCTTCATTGTCCTCGTCTTCTCGTTCTTTGTGCCGGAAGGCGCGCCCATCGGAGGTTGGACTGCTTACCCGCCATTGAGCGCCATTCCCAGCGCCGGGCCGGGTCAGGGCGCGGGCATGAACCTCTGGATATTGAGTATCGCTATCTTTTGCGTCGGGTCTCTTCTAGGTGCGCTCAATTTTATTACGACGCTTCTGAACATGCGCGCAAAGGGAATGTCCCTGATGCGGATGCCGCTGACCTGCTGGGCGTGGTTTACGACTGCTATATTGGCATTGTTGGCATTTCCGGTGCTGCTCGCGGCTGGTGTGCTGCTTTATCTGGACAGAAACGCGGGCACGAGTTTCTTTATTCCGGCGGGCTTATATATCAAAGATGTAGTTCAACCGCACTCCGGGGGGTCGCCGATTCTCTGGCAGCATCTCTTCTGGTACTTCGGCCACCCGGAAGTTTATATCGCCATCCTGCCGGGCATGGGCGCGACTTCGCACATCCTCGCGACGTTCGCTCGAAAACCCGTCTTCGGCTATCGCGCGATGGTTTTTGCCATCTTTGCTATCGGGCTGCTGGGCTTCTTTGTCTGGGGACATCACATGTTCATCAGCGGCATGAGTCCCTTTTCAGCGATGGCGTTTTCGGTGCTGACGCTTTCCATCGGCGTGCCTTCGGCGGTCAAAACTTTTAACTGGCTCGGAACTTTGTGGGGCGGCAAGATTCGCTTCACAACGCCGATGCTCTTTGCCATCGGCTTCGTCTCCCTTTTCGTCGCGGGCGGAATCACCGGACTGGTGCTGGGCCAGACTTCGCTCGACCTTCCGATGCACGATACCTACTTTGTGTTAGGACACTTTCACCTCGTGATGGGGGTCGCGGCGATCTTCGGAATGTTTGCGGGAATCTATTTCTGGTTCCCGAAGATGTTTGGCCGGATGATGAGCGAGAAGATGGGCAGAATCCATTTCTGGATTACTTTCGTCGGCGTTTACGCGATCTTCATTCCGATGCACATCATGGGCATTGTCGGGATGCCACGCCGCTACTCGCGTTTCGCGGAAAACGGCCAGCAGATTTATGGCTTCCTCGAATCCCTGCATCCGCTCGTAGTGTTTGTCACTTTCGCGGCCATCGTTACGTTCTTCACGCAGTTCCTCTTCTTATTCAATCTCATCTGGAGTTTGTTCAAGGGCAAGAAGGCTGGTAATAATCCGTGGGAAGCGACCACGCTCGAATGGGAGACCACATCTCCGCCGCCGCACGATAATTTCGCGGGGGTTCTTCCTGTTGTTTATCGTGGGCCGTATGAGTATTCCGTGCCGGGCGCGCCCAACGATTACATTATGCAAACAGAACCTGATCCGGCGGATGATCCGGGCGTGAAAGCCCAAGATGGAAGCAGTGGTGGTAACGGTCACAATGGTCACAAGCACTAAAAAAATTAATCAGATCAGAGTAGGTCCAGGCAGTGGGCCGCGCAAAGTAGGCCCAAATGGCGGGCCGCGCGGCAACGGCCAAAGCGGGAATAACTCTGAGCGTTTCTCTCCCAACAAGTATCGCATCGGAATGTGGGTCGCGCTCGCGGGCGTGGCTATGATGTTTGTCGCACTGACCAGCGCTTACGTCGTTCGCACCAGTACGTCTAATGACTGGCGACCCATCGCGATGCCGCGCCTGCT
>JACCVS010000337.1 GCA_013698055.1 Acidobacteriota bacterium | reverse complement strand
CAATGGAATCAAACGCTCTGACCTGAATCTTCGGGTTATGCTTGGCCAGCACTTTCGTAATCGCCGCCGTCAGCGTCGTCTTCCCGTGATCCACGTGCCCAATTGTTCCAATGTTCACGTGCGGCTTGCTGCGGTCAAATTTCTCTTTTGACATTCCGAGATTGCCTCTTTTAAGTTAAAGGTTCAGACCTTCATTTACGGATTGGGATTTGAACCCAGGGAAAATAGTGGAGCTTCCGAAGAGGATTGAACTCTTGACCTCATCCTTACCAAGGATGCGCTCTACCACTGAGCTACGGAAGCATCACGTACATTATGAGACCAATACTCTCTAGCATGGTAGTTGGCACAAATCACATCACACTGTTCGATTCTCTGCCAATAAACGCGTCTTGTTGGTGCCGAGAGCAGCATAGAGAGCGATCTCAAACTCTTTCTCCTCTATGGTTATGGCCACTAAATTTTCAAGAAAGTGGAGCGGGAGACGAGGCTCGAACTCGCGACATTCAGCTTGGAAGGCTGACGCTCTACCAACTGAGCTACTCCCGCACTCTTATCTGGTGCAGGGGGTAGGATTTGAACCTACGTAGGGCGTGAGCCCGCCGGGTTTACAGCCCGGTGCCATTAACCACTCGACCACCCCTGCACGCTTTGTCAAAAAGTAGGGCTACAGCCGGTGGAGGGATTTGAACCCCCGACCCGCAGTTTACAAAACTGCCGCTCTACCCCTGAGCTACACCGGCATACTGATAGACAGTTCCATGCCTCATCCGGCAAAACTCGGATACTACCAATCGCCTCGCTAAAACGCAAGTCTGGATGGACTTTGACCTTCGAACCACTAATGTTCAACAAAGGCCAAAGAATTGTGTTGACCTCTCCCTATGTCTCACGTTAGGATTGAGATGCCTGCGGGTGGCGCGAAAACGCCTTTCTTTCCCGCTTTTTTGAACTTTCAAGCTCACACTCGCTGCTGGTATGAAACTGGACTCCCGGCCAGCGCTTCGATCAACAGCCAAATCCAAGCGATTCCTGAGACAGTTTAAGGAGATCAACGCGTGCGTATTAGTCATATTCTCTCTCGAAGCCTCGTGGCGCTACTTCTGCTTTGCGTTTGTGGGTTGACCAGAACGGCCAGTGCGCAAACGCCTGACAATCAGACTTCAGCCCCAATACCGCAGCCCACACCCACGCTCGTCGTGCCGCAAGGAAAAGAAGCAGGAGCGGTTGCAGGACGAACGGACACTTACTGCGCGGGCTTCATCCAATACGTTCCTGCGCCCACCAGCCCCGAGATTGTCGGTGGTCAGGAGGAGCAAGAGCGGCGCACTTACGTTGGAGGTGATTTAGTCTTCATCAATGCGGGCGCACAGCAAGGCATCAGTGTTGGACAGGAATTCTCAATCGTCCGCCCACGTGGCCAGTTGACCTCCCCGTTCACGACGAAAAAAGGATGGCTCGGCGTTTACATGCAGGAAGTCGGTCAACTGCGTGTGACGAATGTCAAAGATCGAGTCTCAGTTGCCGTCATCTCTAATTCGTGCGAGGCAGCTCTGCTCGGAGACCTTCTCAGGCCAGTCAACAACCGCGTCGCACCGACCCAGCGAATCGAGACTACTCTTGACCGCTTTGCCGATCCCACAGGTAAGCAACGTGGACGAATCGTGATGTCGCGCGACGCCCGCGAGTTTCTGACCAGAAATCACATTGTCTACATAGACCTCGGCGCAGAAGATAACGTCAAGGCGGGTGAATATCTAACCATCTACCGTCCAGCCGGGAGCGGTAACGTCACACGCGTCGAGAATGAAGAGATCGCGCGCTCGCAAAGCGGTGGATTCGAGAGCGACCGTTATCACGGCGGCAAATTCTCTACTCAGTCGCAACGCACTAAAGATTACAGCAACACACCCGGCCTCTTCTTCAAGAATGAGCCAGTGACGACCCGCGAAATTAAACGACGGCGTCCGCCCGTCCCTCGCAAAGTCGTCGGCGAGATGGTGATACTGAATGTTCAAACGCGCACCGCCACGGCCATCATCACGCGCGTCGCTCAGGAGATACACACGGGCGACTTCGTAGAAGTTCAATAATCTTCTGAAACAAAAAGTCAAGGGTCTTAATTTGAAGCCTGAGAGTTAGCGACAACTCTCAGGCTTCAAATTAAGACCCCTGACTTTTCTTTAATTGATTGAAACTTTGTCGCTTTGCGCGGTGTGACCTGGGCTGATGGTCGCTGCGACTCTTCTGCTCTTCCTCCGCTTTGCGACCTCTCTGCGCTCGACCACAGTTTGATAGAACGCGCGGAAGTAGTCGTACATTGAATAGCAGGCAGTGAGCACCACGATCCAGAGCATCGCGCGTCCAGCCGAGTAGAGAAGCACCTGCAAATCCGTGACGCTCATCTGCCCCTGACCGAACAGGTGTTGCAGCGCGTTGCGTAGCTCGGGCACAGTCCAGAATTGGATTGCAGGGAAGGCATGTCCGAAGTTTGCCACAGGCGGCTGCCCCGAAACGCTCGATACGATCAAGAGAGAGACAGCCACCACCTGCGAGAGCATCTTAAACTTCCCCATCTTAGAGGCGGCGATTACCACACCTTCCGTCGCGGCAATCGAACGCAGGCCGGTGACAGCGAACTCACGTCCCACAATAATCACCACAGCCCAGGCGGGAGCCAGCCGGTTTTCGACAAGCGAGATTAAGGCCGCCGAAATAAGTAGCTTGTCGGCAATCGGGTCTAAGAGCTTGCCGAGGCGCGAGACCTGACGACGACGCCTTGCAAAGAATCCGTCCAGGTAATCCGTAAACGAAGCGGCGAGAAAGATTGAAACACCGAGGATGTGGCGTGGGAGACCGAACCAGTCTTCCGAAAACGGTGTGAGCAAAACGACGAC
>JACCVS010000334.1 GCA_013698055.1 Acidobacteriota bacterium | reverse complement strand
TATTCGGGATGCGCCCGCGCGATTAACCCATCCGGGCCAAAGATTTCTTCCATATTCTAATGGCTATCTGTTAGTCAGCGCCCATTGCTTCCTGCTCCGGCGCTCTCTGTTTCAAACGCTTCGGATAGAGTGGAAAGCGTGCGGCCAATTCGGAGACTTCATGTTGCACCTTGCGGCGCACGTCCTCGGATTGCGGCGCGTGGAGGATTTCGGCGATGAGTCGTCCGATTGTTCGCATCTCTTCTTCGCCCATGCCGCGCGTGGTCAGGGCGGGCGTGCCGATGCGGATGCCGGATGTGACAAAAGGCTTGTTGGTGTCGAAAGGAATGGTGTTCTTGTTGACCGTGATGTGCGCGGCTTCCAGAACCTTCTCGGCCTCTTTGCCCGTGATGCCTTTGCCTTCCATAAACACGTCAACGAGCATCAGGTGATTGTCCGTCCCACCGGAGACGATGCGTAGTCCCTGCCCTGCCAGCTCAGCCGCGAGCGCCTTCGCGTTCTTCAGGACGTTTCGCTGGTACTCTTTGAAATCATCTCGCAGGGCTTCACCGAAGGCAACCGCTTTCGCGGCGATAATGTGAACGAGCGGGCCGCCCTGCACGCCGGGAAAGAGTTTGCGATTAACTTCCGCCGCGTGTTCTTCACGACAGAGAATCAGGCCGCCGCGCGGGCCGCGCAGGGTTTTGTGCGTGGTGGTCGTGACGTAATCAGCGTGCGGCATGGGCGAAGGATGAAGACCGGCGGCGATGGGGCCAGCGATGTGCGCGATGTCGGCGAACATGCGCGCGCCGACACTTCTGGCGATCTCGCCGATGCGCTCGAAGTTGATTGTTCGAGGATATGCGCTTGCGCCGCAGACGATGAGCTTCGGCCTGCTCTCTTCGGCGATGCGTTGCAGCTCGTCATAGTCAATCTGCTCCGTCTCGCGCGAGACGCCGTAGTCTGCGACCTTGTAGCTGATGCCCGAAAAATTCATCGGGTGGCCGTGTGTCAGGTGACCGCCGTGCGAGAGGTTCATGCCGAGAATCTGATCGCCGTAAGAAATGGCCGCGAGATAGACGGACATATTCGCCTGCGCGCCAGAGTGCGGCTGAACGTTAGCGTGCTCTGCTCCGAAGAGTTCCTTCGCGCGGTCAATTGCTGCCTGCTCGACTACGTCCGTCCATTCGCAGCCGCCGTAGTAACGCTTTTTCGGGTAGCCTTCGGCGTACTTATTCGTGAAGACTGAACCCATCGCTTCAAGCACGGCCTCGCTGACGAAGTTTTCCGATGCGATCAACTCAAGCCCTTCAGCCTGCCTACGAACCTCGTTGTTAATCGCATCGCTGATAAAAGAATCAACTTCCGCGAGGGGTGCATTAAAGCGTTCGTTCATCTTCTCTCCTCGTAATTGAAGTCCAGAGAGTCTGGGGTCTGAAGTCTGGAGTCAAACAAAACAGGTTTTGGTCTTTGACTCCAGACTTCAAACTTCAGACTTCAGACTGTTTTCCATCTGTTTGATCTTATCTACTCGCGCGCCGTGACGCCCGCCGTCGAACTTCGCATCGAACCATGCGCGCACGATCTTCGGAATTTCTTCAGGGGGTGTGGTGCGTGCGCCGATGGAGAGTACGTTGGCATCGTTGTGCTGGCGAGCGAGCCGCGCTGTCTCTTCATTCCAGGCGACCGCCGCGCGCACGCCCGGAACTTTGTTGGCAGCGATGGCCATCCCTGTGCCCGAGCCGCAGACGAGCACGCCCTGCTCCACTTCACCGCGAGCGACGCGTTCGGCAACTTTGCGCGCGAAGTCCGGGTAGTCAACGGAATCTTCGGAGACTGTGCCGAGGTCTTCAACCTCAAGACCGAGTTCGCGGAACAATGGCTTCAGGCGTTCTTTCTCACTGTAGCCTGCGTGGTCGCTGGCGAGCGCAATTTTCATAACGAATCGGCCTCGAATCTTGGACTGTTGTAAAAGGCGTGCGAGAGATGGATGGTACATCACGCTTACACCACCCGCAACCAAAGATTCGTCGCCCGGTTGCCTTACCTGCTAAGGCTTTGCGAGAATGAACAGTCATTAAAATAATCTTCGGCTTGAGGAGAGGCGCGCCCCGCCTAACTTTTATGCGTTGGTCACAATATTTCATCCCCACACTTCGCGAAGACCCGGCTGACGCCGAGGTCATCTCGCACAAGTTGCTTTTGCGCGCAGGATTGGTGCGACAACTCGCCGCCGGAATCTATTCGCTGCTGCCGCTCGCCCAGCGCGTCACCCTGAAGATTATGCAAATCCTGCGCGAAGAGATGAACCGCATCGGCGGACAGGAGTTTTACCTGCCAGCCTTGAACCCGCGAGAGATTTGGGAAGAGTCCGGGCGGTGGACGGTGATGGGCGACAACATGTTTCGCCTGAAAGACCGGAAAGGCGCTGACCTGTGTCTCGGCATGACGCACGAAGAGGTCTTCACCTCAATTGCGCGAAACGAGTTGCGGTCTTACAAGCAACTGCCGCAGGTCTGGTATCAGATTCAGATGAAGTTTCGCGATGAAGCTCGCCCGAAGTCGGGCGTGCTGCGTGTTCGTCAGTTCATCATGAAAGACGCTTATTCGTTTGACGTGGATCAGGCGGGGCTGGACAAGTCTTTTGAGGATCAGCGCGAGGCATATAAGCGCATCTTCGACCGTTGCGGTTTGAAGTACACGATTGTCGAAGCCTCTTCGGGCGCGATGGGCGGCTCGGCTTCCAACGAGTTCATGGTTAAAACGGATGCGGGCGAAGATTTGATCGCGACGTGCGAGAGTTGCGGTTATGCCGCGAACCTCGAAAAGGCCGCCTCGCGCTTGCCGGAAATTAAAGATGGCATCGGGTTGGATGCGCCCGTAGAATTTCCGACGCCGAATGTTCGCAC
>JACCVS010000298.1 GCA_013698055.1 Acidobacteriota bacterium | reverse complement strand
TGACCGCGATGACGAATGGCAAGGCTTACTTCGCCAATCCGAATAATCTTTCGCAGTTCGTCCTGATGGACTTTCTGAAAAGACGAACGAGCCGCGTGAAATGAGAGGCAGCTAGGGATGAGCGTCGAGCGCGTGCGTGACATCGAGATGGCTTACGACGATGTGGGAAGCGGCCCCGTCGTCGTCCTGCTGCACGGCTATCCTTTCAACCGCTCGATGTGGCGCGAGCAAAGCGAGGCGCTCAGCGCAAGCAATCGCGTCATCACACCTGACCTGCGCGGGCACGGCGAAACGAGCGTCACGAGTGAGCCTGCGACGATGGAGGAAATGGCGCGGGACGTTCTCGCTCTTCTGGACAAGCTCGGCATTAATCGGATCACGCTGGGCGGCCTTTCGATGGGAGGCTACGTTGCACTCGCCTTTTATCGTCGCTTTCCCTTGCGCGTGCGCGCCCTCATCCTCGCGGATACGCGCCCGCAGGCTGACACTCCCGATGCCAAGCGCAACCGCGAAGAGCAGGCGCAGAAGATTCTCAAAGAAGGTATGGAATCAATCGCGGATGATTTTCTGAAAAAGGTGCTGACGCCTGCGACCTTTTCTGAAAAGCCTGAAACAGTGGCGCGCGTGCGCGAGATGATTACGAAGACCAACCCACAGGGCGCGGCCAGCACTCTGCGTGGGATGGCTGCGCGCCCCAATCAGACAGACTTTCTGGAGGCGATATTCGTTCCAACGCTTGTAATCGTCGGGAGCGAGGATCAATTAACGCCGCCGGCGGATGCCGAATTGATGCATCGCCAGATACGCGGCTCGCGCATCTCGATCATGGAAGGCGCGTCGCATCTTTCAAACCTCGAACGCCCCACCGAATTCAACCTCGCGCTCAAAAGTTTTCTGGATACATTGCAACCGTAGCGAGAGCTTGATAAAGTCTCTACCTCTCGCACGCGCAACTTTCCGCGCAATTGAGGATTTAACGTTAGACTTCAAATTTAACGCAGGAGGACTGTATGAAGAACACGAAATACCTGTCAGTGCTGTTGGCTGCCTTGTTCCTGTTTGCCGCTTGTGGGAAATCCGGTGATTCATCTCTCAGTGATCCGAAAGGCTCCATCGCTTACCAGTTCGAGTTACTGAAAGCCGGAGATGTAGACAAACTCAAAGCGTGCTTCACCGAGCGCTTGCGTGAACGAATTACTAAAGACCTCGTTGATAAAGCTAAAGAAAAGGCCGGGCAATATACTATAGATGATCTTTTTGCCTCGTCGGAATCGGGTGAGTACGAAGGGAAGAAGACAACCAAGGTTAAGATGAAAAACGGTCGAACTCTGACCACGCTAGTTGAAACAGATGGCAAGTGGCTGGCGGATACAATCTGGTTCAACTAGCCGTTGAATTCTTCAAAGCAACCGCGGAGTCATGCCATCGGCGAGCCGCTGAAATATACTATCGAGGAGCGCGTGCGCTGGGGCGACGTTGATGCGGCGCGCATCATCTTCTATGGCGCTTACATTCATTTCTTCGAGTTTGCTGAGACAGAGCTTTTCCGCGCAGTCGGCCTTCCCTACAGCGTGATGTTTGACGAGCTGGACGTGTGGCTGCCGCGCGCACACATTGAGTGCGACTTTCGTCGTGCCGCACAGTTGGACGATCTGTTGGAGGTCGCCGTTTATGTCGGGCGCATCGGCACAAAATCTTTGCGGCTGAATTTTGAAGTCAGGCGCAAAGGCGAAAGTGAGCTTGTTGCCGAAGCTCACTTTATCCTCGTCGCCGTCCGCCGCGATACCTTTGAGACTGTCTCCGTTCCTGACGAACTCAAGCGCCGCCTCGCACCATATACAGCAGTGACGAGTGACGAGTGACGAGTGACAAGTGACGAGCAAGAAGAAGAACAAGACAGGAGAGCAGATGCGTGCTCCTGTTTTCACTTATCACTCGTTACTTGTCACTCGTTATTAGGTTAAGATGGGTTCTGCAATTAATCCTCGCCCGCCTCGTCCTTTAATTTCCCAAGCGTTATTTGAATCAGAGACCGGCAGAAGGTGAAGTGATGATAGAAGACAACAGCCTGGAATTTGATATGTTCGAGGACATGCGGCGCAGGCTCGTAGAGGTTCTGGTGAGCGAGGGACGCGAGCGGCTCGATGCGGAAAAGGTCGCGCTCTACGTCGTGCAGGGACTGCGCGAGATGCCCAAACTCCTCAAGCTGCTTTCGGAGTCCCGCTCTCACCCGCGCGCAGAAATCCTCACCACTCTCAGGCTGGTACTGGAGAATGGGAGAGCGCTGGAAAAAGCCAGAGAAATGCTGCTCGCCTTAGACGCCGGGGAAGAGATTTAAGGGATGAGGGATGAATGAAAGTAGAAAGCCTTTCCTCATCCCTCATCCCTCATCCCTCATCCCTCATCCCTATTTTACAGCGGCCAGATGGCGCTTCGTGCCAGCTTGCGCTTGAGATTGACGTAGCCCTGATCGCCTGCGACCAGTTCACGAAGCACGCGCTTGATGCCGCGATGCCCGCGCCCCAATTCAATCATCCTCTCCGTGAACGGTGCGCCCCAGAAATTTCCATAGAAGCGTTGTCGCATCTCTGCCGCGCGTCTCAATTCGCGACCAAAATCCCCGCGCCATCTTTTTTCATAATCAAGCGGCACGCCTTCAAGATAGCTTTCACTGAAAAGCTCTGCCGAACGTAGCGCGTAGTAAATTCCCTCACCCGTGACCGGATCGGCGAAGCCCGCAGCATCTCCAAGTAACGCCCAACCCTTTCCAGCCGCGCGCCGCGTGTCCAGAGTCTTTGCGGCCAGACCCGGAATGCGTGCGGCGTAACGCTCGGCGGTCGCCTCAAGCTCTCGACGAATCAGCGCATCGCCTTCTTCATCCTGCGGGCGAGAGTGCCAGAGATGCGCCTTAGCATTTTCTCGCTGGCGATAGTAACCAACCATGAACTTCCAGAGAAGCTGGTCAAGCGCCTGATGATCGAAAGCATCCTGCGACGTGGCGATCCCGAATGAGATGTGATCCACGCGCGGGAACGCCCAGGCATAACCAGCATAACCGGGAAGAAAAGCGACGACAGTCGGCGCATCTTTACCTTCCGGCAGCGGAGTACGGTAGCCGAAAGCGACCTCCATCTCGGAAGGCGGAAGCTGACCAGCCAACTCTTTCGCGATTCTGCTACCCGCTCCGTCCGCAGCGACGAGCATGGGTGCTCTCCATTCGTCTCCGTTTCTACCTCGCAGCACCCAATCGTCTTCTTCATTCGTCCGCTGATTAAACGAAACGCGAAAGGCCTTGATGTGCGCTCCGGCTTCTCGCGCACGCTCACGCAGATGAGAATCAAACGCGGTGCGCGAGTAGATAGCGAAAGGCTCTTCGAGCTTCAAATGAAGCTTCTTGCCCGCAGGCGAGTACAAATCCAAATCGCTAATCGTTCGCCCGACCGCTTCCAGCAAATGCGGCCAGGCTTTGAGCGCCTTCGAGGTGACGCCACCGCCGCAGGCCTTCGGCTCTCCCGCAGGACGACCGTCGAAAAGCGCCACACACACGCCCTTGCGCGCGAGCTTTTCAGCCGCAAACGACCCGGCTGGCCCCGCCCCAACGATCAAAATGTCGAATCTCTCGCTCGTCATCTTCGGCTCACTACGCATCACCTTAATCACTATAAGAAAGTATATATTCCCAGCCACACATCATAGATGGCTTTCTCGTTGCGACGCAATTCCGCTCTTGCGGCCTCGACCCGCTGGTGTGATAGAATTTGCCTCAGTTCCCTCCAAGATGGTTTTATGTAACGCCGCTGCCTGTCCCTCTTTTTTCGGGCTGAAGGCATACGTTTCTCTGTTTCCAGCGCTAATGTCTCGCTGGTCTTAAGCAGGTTGATTGGAAATGGCCACAGGCTCTCTGGTTTTCGCAGGCATCGCACCGCACCCGCCGATCATGGTCCCGGAAGTCGGGCGTGAGGCGATTGCAGAGGTGCGCGGCTCTATCGAGGCGATGCGCGAGTTTACCGAACGACTGATCGAAAGCGGCGCAGAGACGGTCGTGCTTATTTCTCCACATGCGCCTTTAGAAGCACGCGCTTTCGTCGCTTACCAAGACACACAGCTTTACGGAGACTTTGCGAAGTTTCGCGCGCCCGAAACACGAGTTGAAGCTCAACTCGATGAAGAGATGCTTAACGCTATTTCGCGGGCGGCAGCAGAACAAGGTTATGAAGTGAGCGGAATTCGCGGCTATGATCTGGATCACGGAACAACTGTTCCGCTCTATTTTCTACAGCGCAATGGCTGGCACGGACGCGTCGTTGCGCTTGGCTACAATTTCTTATCGAACGAAGACCATCTTCGATTCGGCGCATGTATCAAGCAGGCGGCTGATGAAACAGGAAGAATAATCGCGTTTGTCGCCAGCGGCGATTTGAGTCACAGGTTGAAGCCTGAAGCCCCTGCCGGTTATGACCCTCAAGCGTACCTTTTCGATCAGGAAGTGGTTGAGGCTATCCGCGCTGCTCAGCCTGAGCGAATCATTAACATTGACCATGACTTGAGAAAGATGGCTGGCGAGTGTGGCTATCGCTCAATGCTTGTCGCTTTCGGCGTGACTGAAAAGGCGGAGCAAGGCTATGAAGTTCTAAATTACGAAGCTCCTTTCGGTGTCGGTTATTTGGTCGCACAAATTGCCCGAGGGCCTTTATCCGATAAAGAAAAAGCATCACGTCACAATGAATATGGAATTGAAAGTGAGAGAATCCATCAGGAGGGTGGACTACAGATTCTCGCGCTAGCGCGCCGCGCGGTTGAGACTTTTATACGTGAAGGCCGGATGATCGAAAAGCCTTCCTCGCCAGACCCGATGTTGAATCAACGAGCCGCCTGTTTCGTCTCTATTAAAACCTTCGGGGGAGATTTACGGGGCTGCATCGGCACTATTGAGCCGGTGAAGGAAACGCTTGCCGAAGAATTGATTTCCAATGCTGCTGGTTCAGCTACGCGTGACCCACGCTTTCCGCCAGTCATGCCTGAAGAATTGTCACACTTACGTTACTCGGTTGATGTACTTTCAATTCCCGAGCCAGCCCAATTTGAGGAACTCGATCCGAAGGTTTACGGAGTGATCGTCGAGGATG
>JACCVS010000295.1 GCA_013698055.1 Acidobacteriota bacterium | reverse complement strand
AGGAGCGCTCCAAATATCTGATCGATCATGCCAGCGAGCTTATTTATCGAACCGACGAGCGCGGGAATTTGATCTTCGTCAACACGGCTTGCGTTGAGATTCTGGGATTCTCTCAGGAAGAATTGGTTGGACGCCATTACCTCTCGCTCGTCAAGCAGGAGGCGCGCGAGGCGACGGAAAAAGATTACGTGCGCCAGTTCGTCAAAAAGATTCCGAACGCATACGTGGAGATTCCGGTCATCGCAAAAGATGGGAGAGAAATCTGGCTCGGTCAGAATTCACAGCTTGTCCTGGAGGAGAATCGCGTCGTCGGTTTTCAGGCGATTGCGCGCGACATCACCGAAGACAAGCGTGAAATTGAAGAACTGGAAAATCTGTCTCTGACAGATGACCTGACGGGTCTTTACAACCGGCGGGGATTTTTGACTCTGGCCGAGCAGCAATTGAAGCACGCCCAACGCAGCGACGAACAATTAGTCCTCGTCTTCGCAGACCTCGACGGCCTGAAGCAGATCAATGACCGCTTCGGCCATCAGGAAGGCTCGAATGCGATTATGAGGGCTGCGCAAATTCTGAAAGAGACTTTCCGCGAATCGGACATCGTGGCGCGTCTCGGCGGCGACGAATTCACGGTGCTGGCGACAGTGGCCTCGAATGACCGCGCTGATATCATCAAGATTCGTTTAGAGCAAAAACTCAAGAGCTTCAATGCGCGCCACGACCAACCCTACAATTTGTCCATGAGCATTGGCGTTGTACTCCTCGACCCACGCAACAAGCTCTCGATTGACGATCTGATTCGCAAGGCGGACGCAGCGATGTATGAGCATAAGCAGCAGGCGAAGGAAAAGGTGAGCAGGTAAGAGGGAAGACAAAGCAAGTCCAAAGTCCAATGTCCAAAGTCACGAATACGTTATTGACTTTGGACATTGGACTTTGGACTTTGAACTCTCTTCCTGTGGCTTACCGCCAGTCTCCGCTACCGTGCGCTTTGCCGCAACGATTGCAGTAGCGCGCGGCAGCATCTTTTTGAATAGTGCCGCAAGAGCTACAGGTGCGTCCCATGCGCATGTTTGCGCCGCAGGTCGAGCAATAGTCAGAGCCTGCGCTGTTGGCTCCGCCGCAAGTGCCGCAGCGTCCGGGCAGAGGCGGGACGTATCCTCCGGCACGCGCCGCGATGTGCTCTTCCACAACTTTCCAGACATCTTCCGTGAGCTTGTGTTGCCAGTAAGCGCCGAGCGCGGGCAGCGCCAGCAAGAGACCCGAAGAGAGAATCACGGCGACTGCCGCCAGCGCAGCCTTGTCGAACCATCTCTGCATCCCGATTTCAACGCGCGTTCCGCCATGCTCGGGCGTGATTTTGATGGTCAGAGCCGAGGACATCCCGGTCAGGTCGCGCAACGTGCTTTCCTTGCGAGCTTGCAGCACGCTCGTCGCCGCCACCTGCATTGTCTGCACTTGATAACCCTCGTCAAAGAGCTTGCCCAGCGTAACCATCAATTTGTGGGCCTCAACTTCGACGCCCGGATAATATCTGCTCTCCATTTAAGAACGGCTTTCCTTTCGCTTCCTGTAGTCGGGGAAATAAAAGACGCGGCGGAGAAAAGCAAAGGTTTTTCTCGCTGCGTCTCCTTAGGTCTTCTCGGCCTTCTTGGTCTATTTCTTCTCAGGCGGTGGCAGTTTGTTTGCGGCGGCTAAAATCTCCTGCACGTTTCCCATGACTTGTCCGACTGCGTCGCGTTCCGCGCCGTCCTGAGTTTGTTGTCCGAGAGGTGTGAGTTGCGCTTGGAAGCGTGTGGCGGCTTCGGCCAGCTTGCGTAGTGCTTTCGGGAGAAGACGGTTGTTCTCATCGCGTACAGCTACGTCGTCAATATTGGTGATGGCCGCGTCGAGAATATTGGCAATGTCCATGATCAACTCGACGCGCGTTCCCTGCGGGAGTTCTCCCCACATCTCCGAATCCTTCTGCACCTGCTTGCTTGTCGCCGCATTTCTATCTGTCAGGACGAGCAGCCGACGCTCCGCAGCCTTAACAAATACCTCGATGCGCTTGTCCAGAATCTGCGCTTCTTTGACACGCTCCTCTTCCTTAGCTGTCAGGTAATCGCGCGCGAGAGGGGTGAGCGCAAGGACGTGTTGCACTCCAGAAAAACAAATCAGGAGAGCGAGCGCCAGCCCCGCATAATAGAAGTTGCTTTTCATTGTTTCTTAACAGAGTTGGGCACAGAATCTTGAGTGCTTTCGCCGCCGGAGTGGTTTTCTTCTCCGGATGAGTCGCCACGGATGACCGTGTCACCGTAGAAAGCATTGAGGGCTTGCGTCCGAGCGTTACGCGCGCATTCGCAAATAGCCTTGACATTCACCGCGTACTCGGCGGGCGTGACACGGCGAATGGCTTCGATGCGGGCGGAATGAGCGCGCAGGGAAAGTTCCAGTCGCTTGTAAGTGTCACGCAGTTTCTTTTTCGACTCAGCCTTATCCAGATAAATCAGCGCATCATCAACCAGACCCTGATACATACCGAGTTCGGAAGAGGCTGCATCGTACTGTTGCCCGGCGGTCAACATCTCGGCTCGGCTCAGGCGTGATTCCGCCAATTCGATGGTAGCGCGGGTGCGCGCTTTCGCATCGCGCGCGGCGGAGAGCTGCGTGCGCTCGCTGCGAGAAACAAACTTCATCGGCGGCGGAGCAGAAATCACCGGCAGGTGATACTCCTGTCCACTAGCTTTAGGAGCTATCAGCACAACAACCGCAACCAGCAAACAGCAACTCAGGACGATTCGTAATCGGCAGGAGAGTGTGGAGTTCATCTTTCAGCCCTCTTGGTTGGTGAATTGTAAATGGTGAATGGTCAATGGAAAGACCATTTATCTATTTACAATTTACAATTCACTATTTACCGCCTTTTTTCTTCTTGACTCCCTCGCCGCGCTTGACCTGTTTGCGTAGCAAAGGAAGCCGCAGATTGACCTTGTCAATTTCCAGTTGATTTTTTTGTGCGTCCGCCCGCGCCAGGAATGTTTCGTAGGCCGCGAGCGCGTCCGTGTATTCTCCAAGATTATCGTGCGCGGTGGCAATAAAAAAATACGCCACGACGAGGTCGGGTTTCGTTTCAACTAGCCATTTGAATTCCGCGACCGCTGCCGGAAACTGTTTCAACTCGTAGAGCGCGGTCGCAAGATTCGTGTGCGCGACCAGGTTGTCGGGTTGGATGTCGAGGATGCGGCGCAGGATTGCCGCAGCCTCGGCAAAGCGTCGCGCCTGCACGAGCGCCGCCCCGTAGCCGGTTGCGTAGCGAAGATTGCGTGGTTCGATTTCGGCTGCCTGCCGGTAAAGTTCCAGCGAGCGCGTCGGGTCACTTGTTCTGAGAGCCGCACCTAGACATTCGATGAGTGATGCGTTACCCGGCTGCTGCTTGAGAAGCTCTTCTTCAGCCACCCGCTCTTCAGCCGTGAGATTGCCGCAGTCTTTCGTCAAAGAGTTGCGAAGCGAGACGACTTCAGGGAGACGTTTGCCTGCTTCGTCAAGCGCATCGAGTGTTCGCACGGCCTCGGCGGTTTTTCCTGATCCGGCGTATATCCGCGCCACAAGCAATGTCGCAGCGAGCGATGACTTGGAGGCGCGTTGTGCAGCGAGCGCGTCTGTCAAAGCGCCTTCGTAGTTCTTAGCTTCAGCACGAAGTTCCGCGCGTTCCATCAAGGCTGCCACGTTTCCTTTATCCATCAGGAGAACGCGGTCAAAGCTCGAAAGCGCCGCTGTCTTGTCGTCGAGGGCACGCTCGATGGAACCACGCGCCGCCCAGAAATTAACGTTCGATGGCTCGCGTGAAGTTGCACTTTTCAAAGTCTCGAGGAGAGGCTGCAATTTTGAGCGCGGAGCCTTCATCCGAACATAAAGGTTAGCCAATGCGACGGGCGCAATCGGATTGTTTTCATCCAATTCAAGCGAACGACTCAGAATTGTCTCCGCTTCGTCGAATCGTTCTGCGCGCATGAGCAACTTCCCAAACGCCAGGTAGGGAAGCGGCCATTTAGTCTGTAACTCGATGGCGCGGCGAAAACTTACTTCAGCTTCAGACAGGCGGTTGAGTGCGACGAAAGCATTCCCTCGCTGGTATTCGGCTTCGGGGAATTCCGGGTGAACTTTGAGCGCGCGTTCATAGAATTCTAGAGCGCGAGTAAGATCGCCCGCCTCATGCGCGTCCTGGCCTTGTTGAAAAAGTTGAACGGAATCGTCTTCGTTTTCAGGCTCGTCGGAAGTTGTTTGAGCGCGAGTGAGAGAAACGCAAAGAAGTGCGAGTGATAAAAGGAGGACGGCGTGATGGATGCGAAAACGAGCAGGCATCGCAAACAACTGCAACTTTCCGAGACCGTAACCTTGATGAATAACTAATCTGAAACCGGGGAGTCTGTGAAAGGCAGTATGAAGGATTAAGGCGGAAGGAGCAAGCCTACACGAAACAAAATTGTGTAAGTGCTCTTTCAGCCTTCTATCCTTCATTCTTCATGCTTGCCCTTCATCGTTGCAATTGATAACATGCGCCTCGCGTGAGATACGCTCCCCGCATAGATTAAAATTGAAACTTCTGCGAGGCTCCATCTGCTCGTCGCGACGTGGAAGGCAAGAGACTGTGAGTAGCGGTGTGATTGTCGAAGAAGAGACCTTAACAGGACGGCAAGAGGAAGTCTTCAATGTCTCTTCGGAGGCGGAAGCCAAAGAGCGGCACTTGCGCTCTCTGTTGCTGGAGATGGACTCGGTCGTCGTGGCCTTCTCGGGCGGCGTTGACAGCTCTTATGTCGCCTATGTCGCCACTGAAGTCTTAGGCGCGCGCGCTCTCTGCGTCACGGGCGATTCGGCGAGTCTCGCCGCACACCAACGCGTTGAAACTCAAGAGATCGTCAATCGCTTCCGGTTTCATCATGAGATAATGCAAACGGATGAGCTGGACGACGCGCGCTATCAGGCCAATGCCCCGAACCGCTGCTACTTCTGCAAATCAGAACTCTACGGAAAACTCGCGCCGCTCGCGCGCGAAAGAAATTACGCTTTCATCGTTGACGGCTCAACGACGGACGACCTCGGCGATTATCGTCCCGGGCGCGCGGCAGCAGTTGAGCAAGGTATCCGCAGCCCACTTGTCGAAGTCGGCATGAGCAAGCGGGAAGTCCGTGAACTGAGCCGCCGGGCAGGTTTACCAACGTGGGATAAACCCGCATCCCCGTGTCTCTCTTCGCGCATCGCTTATGGGACGCCTGTGACCATCGAACGTTTGAGCGTGGTTGATCGCGGCGAAGAGATTATGCGCTCGATGGGTTTTCGTGAGTTTCGCGTGCGTCATCACGACGAACTCGTGCGCCTGGAGATTGCGCCCGCAGAACTTGATCGCGCGCTTCAACGGGAAGTGGTTGACGAACTGGCGAAAAAATTCCGCGCCCTCGGCTTTCGCTATGTGACGCTTGACCTGCACGGCTACCGCACGGGCGCAATGAATGAGATTCTAAAAACAGTGACAAGTGACGAGTGACAAGTGACGAGCAAAGACAAGCGCTTAACTTGTCACTCGTCACTTGTCACTTGTCACTGTCCTTTGGAGGCAATGATGGCAATGGCAATCAGCGCAATTGCAGATGATGTGCGGCACGTTAAAGAGGATAATCCTTTCGAGTCCATGATGTCGCGCTTTGACCGCGCGGCGCAGCTTCTCGATCTCGATCCTGACCTCTACGCGGTGATGAGGGTTCCGAACCGCGAGTTGAAAGTCTATATCCCGACCCGCATGGACTCCGGGCGCATCCAGGTCTTTGAAGGTTATCGCGTGCAGCACAATTTCGCGCGTGGCCCCGCAAAGGGCGGCATCCGCTATTCGCCGGATGTGAATATAGATGAAATCCGTGCTCTCGCAGCCTGGATGACATGGAAGTGTGCGGTCGTCAACGTCCCGTTCGGCGGCGCGAAAGGCGGCGTCATTTGCGATCCGACGCAGATGTCTATGGGAGAGCTTGAGCGCATGACGCGCCGCTACGCCTCCGAGTTGATAGACTTCATCGGGCCTGAGAAGGACGTGCCCGCGCCCGATATGAACACAAACGAGCAGACGATGGCGTGGATCATGGACACCTACTCGATGCACGCGCGCCATACCGTGACCGCAGTCGTCACGGGCAAGCCAATTGATCTCGGCGGCTCTTCGGGACGGCGCGAGGCGACAGGGCGAGGAATCCTCTTTGTGGTCAACGAGGCGATCAAGAAATTCAAGATGACTCCGCCGCAGACCCGCGTGGCCGTGCAAGGCTCAGGCAACGTCGGTGGCATCGGCGCGCGACTCATGCACGAGGCGGGCTACAAAGTGGTTGCCATCTCGGACGTTCACGGCGGTATTTACAATCCGAACGGGATAGACATTCACGAGGCTCTCAAGCATTTACAGCAAACGCGGTCGTTTGAAGATTTCGAGGGCGTCGAGGCTATCAGCAATGAGGATTTGCTTGAGCTTGATTGTGATGTGCTGGTACCAGCCGCGACCGAGAACCAGATTACCTCGGAAAATGCCGAGCGCATTAAGTGTAAAATCCTGGCCGAAGGCGCAAACGGGCCGACGACCGCCGCCGCCGATGAAATATTGCATAATAAGGGCGTCTTCGTTGTCCCTGATATTCTGGCGAACGCCGGTGGCGTAACAGTCTCTTATTTTGAATGGGTGCAGGACAGAATGGGCTATTTCTGGCGTGAAGACGTGGTTAACGAGCGGTTGCATGACACAATGGTCGCTAGTTTCAACGATCTGTGCCGGTACGCGGATTCCCATTCGGTTGACACCAGAACGGCGGCTTACATGCTGGCAATTGACCGCGTGGCGTATGATACACGGATGCGCGGCATTTATGCGTGATGGAAAAAACATGGAGGTTTTTTCCCCTAAGTCGTGAAAAGGTCTTGATTTCCGCCGCAATGTAGAGTATGGTCTGGCGGATATCAGTATGCGGGCAGAGTCGAAAGTTTCGGCTATCGCACGAAAGCCGCGCATGTTGGTTTAAGTCTATAAGTTGTTGACATCTACACTGCTGTTTGCGTATAAGCAGTTGGTCTAAGAGTTAACAAGTTGAACTCAGAACAGTCGGGAGGCGCTAAATTGGTAGTGAAAGAGCGCCAGCGAGCAACAAGATTGCTCGGCTCCTCTCGCTGCTCCGCTCCACTACAAGTCGTCACAGGTCGAGGGCGGTAGCAGTTTCTTTAAAATTTGTCGTTGCGCGCTTGTAGTTTGGAGCGTCCGCGCTTCGCAAAGGTTTTCGTCGGAAGAGGGCGCGATGTCCCTGGAGAAATAGCCAGCATGAACAAGACATCCGCACAAACCCTTCGGCCTTGCAAGATGCGGTCTCTCATTTCTGAAATTTTCTATACTCATTTCGCAGGAGGAATGCGATGAGACTCGTCGCGAGAAGAGCGCTGTTTGCTGCGCTTACCATGTTGATGTTGTTTGCCGTAGCATCAGCTCAAGCATTAAGGCCGGAGACCGATCCAAGAAATCTCTCTCCCGCCGTCGGCACTGGCGGTCCCGTCGCGGGGCCAACCGGACTCTTCACCGTTTATGACGGGCAGACCTTGCGTCGCGGAGAGTTCACCTTTTCAATTGCATACAGCAATTTTGACCGCGATCCCGGTGACGTTGATATAAGCGAGGTTCCGCTCAGCTTCAACGTCGGATTGTCAGACCACCTGGAGTTGTTCTTCAACACCACGGCCTATCGCGGCATCAGGGTTAATACACCACAAAATCTGTCAAG
>JACCVS010000291.1 GCA_013698055.1 Acidobacteriota bacterium | reverse complement strand
GGCAGCGGAGAGTAAACCGCGCCGACGAACTGCACCGTGGCTCTGGGGCGGGCTGGTGCTGATCCTGTTGTTTACGCTCGTCGCGCTGCAAACCTTCGGGCTGTGGGCGGTCGGGCCGCCCGACACAACTTCGGATACGCTTCTGATCTACGCGCTCTCGTCGCTCAACTTCGCGGCCTTCGTCGTATTCTCTTTCATCTTCATCCGTAGCCTTCTGAAACTACGCCGCGAGCGCCGCGAACGACAGTTGGGGTCAAAGATTAAGACGCGGCTGGTTGTCTCTTTTATCTCCTTAAGCCTCCTGCCGATCACGGCGATGGCGCTCTTCTCATATCTCTTCTTCAACCGAACGCTTGAAAAGGTGTTCTACCGCTTGCCGGAAGAGGTCATCAGGGAAGCGATAGAGGTGGAACGCAATGCCGTTATCAACCAATCACGCAATCTGCGCGAAACTGCCACAATGCTTGCCGTGTTAATTGAAGAGCAGCCGGAAGCCGATCACGCGCGAACGCTCCAGCGGCTCGTCGGCAGCGGAAATCTCGCAGCCGTGGAACTCGTTGGTGCGGATGGTCAAACGCTGATTCACGTCGAAGCTCAAATCCCTGCGACCGAGAAAAGCGAGCTTGAGCAGGCACTCAATACTGCGCGTCTCTCAAACGGTGCGAATGAAACTCTGATTGACGGCAAAGGCTTTGACGTAGTCACCGTTCCTTTAAGGGATAACCGGAAGCTGCTCGTCGCGCCGATGCGCCTGAGCAGTTCCATCCTCAATGAAACCATCACAGGGTCGCAGAGCGAGTACAACAAGCTCGTCGCCAAACAGCGCAAGGTGCGCTTGCTCGGACTCTCGACTCTGGGTTTGTTGACGCTCCTGCTTCTTTTTGCCGCGACATGGATTGCGATTCACCTGGCACGCGGAATCGCCAAGCCGATCAGGGCGCTCGCCGAAGCCTCGAATGAAATTGCGCGCGGAAATCTCTCGCATCGCGTGGAGGCCATTGCCGATGATGAGCTTGCTCTCCTCGCGGATTCGTTTAACCAGATGACGGCGCAACTGGAAGAAAACCGCCGGAAAATTGAAACGGGCGCGACAGAGCTACGCGAGAAAAACCTCGCCCTCGAAGAGCGACGAAATTACATCGAGACCGTGCTTGAATCTCTCTCGACGGGCGTCATCTCGCTCGATGAAGGCGATTGTGTGACGACCATCAACGCCGCCGCCGTCGAGATACTACGGCTTGAGACACCGCCTCCTGCGAAAACCGATCTGACGAAGCTCGTCTCAACTGATGACATGGCCGTACTGGATCGCCTGCTACGCCGGGCGCGCCGCACGGGACATGCGGCGGAACAGACGCACCTGGGGCGCAACTCATCCTCAGACAGCGCAAGCATTCCGGTTGCTCTGACAGCGACAGCCCTGCGCTCGCTCTCGGGTGAAGGGCGCGGCGTTGTGCTCGTGGTCGAAGATTTATCGGAGCTTTTGACAGCGCAGAGGGCTGCCGCGTGGAGCGAGGTCGCCCGCCGCATGGCGCACGAGATCAAGAATCCTTTGACGCCGATTCAGCTCTCAGCCGAGCGTATCGCCAGGAATTTCCATCGTGAAACAAACGGAGGAAACGGCGTGGGGAATGGCAACTCGAACGGCGACGCTGTACGGGAGCGCGAACGGTTAACGCGTGTGGTTGATGAATGCACCTTGACGATTGCACGCGAAGTGGCGGGACTGAAGGCAATGGTTGACGAATTCTCGCGCTTTGCCAGATTACCCCACGCGCGTCTTGAAGCGGCTGACTTGAACGATGTGGTGTCGCAATCTGTCAAGCTATACGAAGATCGTCTGGATGGAGTGCGGATGGACGTGCGGCTCGCGCAGCGCTTGCCTCCCGCGATGCTTGACAGCGAGCAGATGCGTCGCGTCTTCGTCAACCTGATTGAAAATGCAATGGAGGCGCTGAATGAATTGGACGGCGAGCGCCGCATCACTGTGGCCACCGCGCATGATCCTGCGCGTGGTGTGGTCATGGCGGAAGTGACGGACACAGGACACGGCATTTCGCGCCCTGATTTAGGTCGTCTCTTCCAGCCGAATTTCTCGACGCGCGAACGTGGCACAGGTCTCGGCCTCGCCATCGTTCAACGCATCATCACCGATCACAGCGGGCGCATTCGCGTCGCCGCAAATCATCCACGCGGAGCGAAGTTCACGATTGAATTGCCAGTGTCAAATGCATAGGTACGGAGAATCCAGAATCCAGAATCCAGGAGCCAGAATTCAGAATGATAAGGCGGAGAACCACTTCAACAGATTTTCTCTTATTTCTGGATTCTGGATTCTGCACTTGAGTATGCCTGAAGCGATTCTCATTGTTGATGACGAGCGAGGTATCCGCGACACGCTGCGAGCCGTGTTGGAGGATGAGGGCTTGATGGCTGATGCGGTGGCGTCAGGCGAAGAGTGCCTGAAGGCATTTGAGCGCCGAACGTATGGCTGCGTGCTGCTGGACGTGTGGCTGCCGGGAATTGATGGGATGGAGACTCTGGAGCAATTGCGTGCGGCGGGAGTGGACGCGGCAGTCGTGATGATCTCCGGGCACGGGAACATCGAAACCGCAGTGCGGGCGACGAAACTCGGCGCGTTCGACTTTATTGAAAAGCCGCTCTCCATTGAGAAAACTGTCCTAACGGTTCGCAACGCTCTGCGACAGCGAGAGCTTGAGCGAGTCAACGCGCAACTCGTCGCCGATTTGAATGAAGAGTATGCGATGGTCGGCGAATCGGTGGCGATGCGCGCGCTACGCAAACAGATTGCGGTCGTCGCTCCGACAGACGGGCGCATCCTCATCTACGGCGAGTCGGGCACGGGCAAAGAACTCGTCGCCCGCGCCATTCATTCCCAATCGCGCCGCGCGTCCGCTCCCTTCATCGAGGTTAACTCCGCTGCTATTCCCGAAGAGTTGATCGAATCCGACTTGTTCGGCCACGTGAAGGGCGCTTTCACGGGAGCAACCGGCTCCAAAAAAGGGAAATTTGAATTGGCCGACGCAGCGACGCTTTTTCTGGATGAAATCGCGGACATGAGCGCCAAAGTTCAGGCAAAGGTACTGAGGGTGCTAGAGGAGCAACGGTTCGAGCCTGTCGGGAGCGCAACGAGCGTGCGCGTTGACGTGCGCGTGCTCGCGGCAACCAACAAGCGGCTCGACGTTGAGATCGAGCTTGGAAACTTCCGTGCAGACCTCTTTTATCGCCTGAATGTCATCCCGTTTGAGTTGCCGCCGCTTCGCGAGCGTCTGGAAGATGTGCCGCTTCTGGTCGAGCATTTCAATCAGAAATTCTCGATTGCAAATGGAAAGAAGCCTAAGCGTTTTGAAGCGGAAGCGATGGATGCGCTTCAGAGTTACTCATGGCCGGGCAACGTGCGGGAACTTAGAAACACAATCGAGCGAGTGGTGATTATGAACTCGAAGGTAAAGGTGAGCGTCGCAGACCTTCCGCCAGTCGGCGGAGAAGAACCGCCTGCGGCTTCCTTCAGGTTTCCATCGTTTAAGGAAGCGACCGACGCCTATCATCGTGAGTTTATCCAGAGAAAGCTGGCCGAGGCCGAAGGAAACGTCAGTCGCGCAGCCGAATTGATGGGAGTTGACCGCAGTCATCTTTACAGGCGAATGCGCGCACTAGGGATTCAAGGCCGCACAGAGCGCGGGACTGTCTCTTAACATGGTCAAAACCCTAGCTGACATTTATGCAAGAGCCTGACGATCTAGCTTTCCTTGAAAGTCTAACCTTGCCTGCTCTTGAGAATTTTGACAAAAGAGCCTGAGCGTAATTCAGATAACGTCAGGCTGGATAGTTGTAACGCTTCCTGTTCCGTGATAGCACCACAGTTGATTGCCCGCAAAAAATAGTTGAGCAAGCCTTGTCCTGTCGCCGCATCGTCGAAAACATCTCCGACAAGTGTTGCCTTCGCAGCTTTCTCCACAAAATTACTCAAACGTTCTGATGCTGCTTCGAGACTGTCGAGGAAAAAGGCATAGACGGCTGCGTAGCGCGTGGGAAGCTGTGCGGGATGTAAATCCCAACCCTGATAGTAAGCATTAACGAGAGAGTGCTGGATGTGATCGTAATGTAGTTTCCATGCGCGGTGGACTGTCACGCGATTCTCTTCAACTTGTTCAGTGGTGAGCGGTGCGCCGCCTTCCATAGCACGATGCGGGGCGACGGGCATGATGTTGGTTGCGCCGTCGGAAAGCCACACTCCCGTTCCGCCGAAAGCGACCTGCATCATGTTACGCGCGAAATCGCAGGCCGGATGCATCATGTGCTGGTGCGCGGCGGTGATGTTGCAGCTTGCCGTGTAGTCGTATGTGCCGAAATGTGCAGCCATGCAGCGGCCACGCGCCGCATCGAGCATGGGCGGCAAGTTGGATTGGCCACGCTCGTTAATGATGGCCTGCGTGGTTTCAATCATGATCTCCATTTTGAGGGAATTGGGTGCAAGACTTAATGACTGTTCAAGCAAATCGAAGATGTCGGCGAGGGCTGTGACCTGTTCGGGAATGACGACTTTGGGAAGCGTGACAACAAAGTTTCCGGGCAGACTGCCGCCGCTTTTCTCAAGAAGTGTAGAGATGAAGATGTCTAATGTCCGCAGGCTTCGCTCGCGCAATTCCTCTGTCAGGGGCTTGATGCGAATACCGATGAAGGGCGGAAGCGTTTTATTGCTCATTCCGGCGGCGACTTCCGTTGCAGCGGAAGCGGCGTGCCCATCCTCTTCATCATCGGGGCGATTGCCGTAGCCGTCCTCGAAATCAATCCGAAAATCTTCGATTGGCTCATGGCGCAGCTTATCCACAACGCGATTGTAAATAGTATGAGCCAGCCACATGGGCTTGTTCTCGTGTCGGGCTTCGTTCGGATTGGAATAAAGAAGCGCTATGAAGGCGGAGGAATGATCAATAGACTCTGGCAGACTATCCGCGCCGGGAAGATTGAGCGCTTTGGCGAACGTCAGAAAGTCTGGAGCGAACTGTTCCAACGCACGGCGTGCCAGCCCACCAAGTCTCGGAGCGGAATCGGACTTGAAAAGATGCGCGCCCCCGTAAACGGTATGCACGGGCTGGCGACGGCCAGTCTCGCCGGGATAACGTTTGGCGAAAGCGTTGTTGGACTCTTGCAGCTTGTTTGAAATCTCGTGTGTAGATTCAGCAGACAGGGACGTTTTCATGGCTCTCCTCATGAGCTTATCAAGTTGGCTTGAGCATAATTCAGCAGTAATTCATTTCGAGATAGCAAAGTCCAGAACAATTGCGTCGTGGTCAGAAAGTTTGCCAGCCGCGTCGTCCAGATTGTAAATGACTCGCGGGGGATTTTCTGAATCGGGCGTGATGCCTTTCCCCGCAAACCAGTCTAGTTTGAGCGAGCAACGGCCCCCATAAGGTTCAAGCGCGCGATTGAGAAACCAGAAGCACCATTGGGGAACCCAGTCGCCCATGTTCGTGTTGACCGCGATATCCTTCACGTCGTAGGGAAACGTCCCGGCTCCCGATTCATTCAGACTTTGATAATCATAACCGCGCTTTTCCAACTCCCTGAAAAGCCCGCGCTCGAACCATCGCTCAGGATGGAGATAGTGGTTTTCGATGACATTGCCCACGCCCATCAGGACGCGGCGGAAGAAGCCCCCGATGGTATAAACGGTGCGGCGCGAGTTGTAGGTGGAAGTGTTCCAGTCTCCGCCGATTAAAAGGGGAGCTTGCGGGCGCAGGGTGTCCAGATGATCCAGCACGATTTTCATTTGCCGGTGACGGTGTCGCTGCGTCGAGTGGGCGTCCAGATGCAAACTGACCATGCGAATTGTTCCTGAAGGATGTTCCACATCGGCGATGGCTGCGGTCTGAGAGCCGAGGCGCTTCTCGTTATCCACCATCTTATCTTTGCCGTTGGGCAGCGCGAGCAAGTGCGCCCTGACGAGGGGATAGCGTGAGAAGATGGCATTGCCGTGAAGCGCCTGCGTGTTCTCGCCCGTCGTGTGAACTTCGAGGCCGCTGCCTTTGTTCAGGTTGATGTAGCATGGCGAGAAGACGTAGTTGAGCTTCAGTTTTTCGGCAATCTCACGCGGGACGAAGCGGTTGTCCGTGCGCGCCATTCCGTAGTCAAGCTCTGTCAGCAGGAGCACGTCGCTGCGGCTAATCACGGGATGCTCCTCAAAGACGCGCATGATGCTCTCAAAGCGCATCCCGCGCTCGATGTTCCATGCTGTCGCGCGAATGATGGGGCTGGGAGAAGATGCGGCGGACACGTCCGGCGCGTAGTTTTCCTGCGCAATGCTGGTCAAAACTCTTTCAATTTCGGGTTGCAACTTCGCGTAGAGCACAGACGATTTCAGAGCTTTAGTCGAATCAAACTGCGCCAGCTCTGAAAAGTATGGCGCAAGCTCGTGGTCGAGGGCAGATTGCTTCTGCTCTTT
>JACCVS010000285.1 GCA_013698055.1 Acidobacteriota bacterium | reverse complement strand
CCTGAAGGAGCAACGAAGATTGTGTTGGGCAGAGGTGGAAGCGGCGAAATCACAGGCTACGCCGGACGAGTGAAAAGTTTTGAGCTTGGGGGTCAAACATTCAAAAACATGCCGACGAGTTTTCCCGACGAATCATTAGGAGTGGAGCGAAGCGACGGACGAAATGGAAACTTGGGAAACGGCGTGCTGCGACGATTCAAAGTCATTTACGATTATTCGCGCAAGCAAATGATTGTCGAACCAAACAAGTTTGCCGGCGAACCATTTGGAACGGCGATTCCGAACAATGTCGCTGCAAACACCGTGCAAGTTTCGCCCGCCATGCTGCAAGAATATGTTGGTAAATACGGAAATAAAGAAATTAGCGTGCGTGACGGCGGGCTTTATTACCAACGCATTGGCGGGCGCGGAGTGGCATTGCGAGCAACGAGCAAAAACAAATTCGCGCTTAACACCGACGCGCAGATTACGTTCGTGCGCGACGGCAAAGGCGTTGTTTCCGAAATGCTGATTGAGTGGGTTGACCGCGACAAAGAGCAGTTGAAACGCGAAGTTCTGGCGGATAATCAACCGGCAGGTCAGCCGCAAAACGAGCAGGCATTAAGCTCAGCCGAGCGCGAAGTCAGAAAGTTGGAACGCGAGTGGCTCAATGCCTATGAGAAACACGATGCAGAAGCAATGAATCGCATCATAGCTGACGACTTTAAGCTGACGTTTTCCAATGGCTCAGTGCAAACCAAAGTAGATATTTTAGCGCAATTACAATCCGGGAAAGATTCGGGTCGCCCGTCACCAAAGTTTTCGACCGAAGACGTGCAATCCCGCGTCGAGGGCGAAACGGTGATTCTGACCGGACGTGTTAACCAAACGATGGAACGCGGCGGACAGACCAGGACGATGCAGATGCGCTACACCGACACCTATGCCAAGCGGCAAGGGCGCTGGCAAGTCATTGCTTCGCAGTTGACGCGCGTCCAATCGCAATAAGCACAACATACTTTCCTTGCTTACCGCCGCCCAACAAATCGCGTCGAGCAAACTACTCGATAGCCTGTTTCTCAAGATGCTTCCTCTGATGTAAATTGAAGGCCGGTCGCTCGGCGCAGGCTCGGGCGTTATGCCGCTTTGTGTAGCGGCGAGAGTTTAAGTCCATTGGATAGCATTGGAGTTGACGAAATGTGTGGAGGCCAATAATCATGAGGAATAAGAAAAGACTAACCGCTATGTTGCTGTTGCTGGCTTTCACTTCAGTATTGCCCGGCATTGCACAGCAATCACAACAAAGCGGTAAGTTAGAAGACCCGCCCTGGATCAAGCAAGTAGCCCCTGCGCGAGTCTTATACACTGTTCCTAACATGGAACAGGTGAAAGTGAAAAGAGATGTGGTGTATAAGCGTACTGCCGATGTTGAGTTGAAGGCAGACATTTATTCGCCAGCCGATTCAAAAAGCGGCGCACGTCTTCCCGCTGTCATTTTTATTCACGGCGGATTGCTCCCACCGAATCTGCTGACCAAACCTAAAGAATGGGGCGTTTATATTTCTTACGGACAAATCGCTGCTGCCTCTGGTTTCGTCGGCGTGACTTTCAACCATCGTTTTTATAGTTGGAACAATTTAGGTGAACCGCAAAGCGACGTGAACGACCTTGTAGCTTACGTTCGCAACAACGCCGAATCGTTGGGTGTAGATAAAGACCGAATTATCTTGTGGGCATTTTCCGGCGGCACTCTCTTACTCAGTCAATCGTTGCGCGATGCGCCGCCGCACATCCGTTGCATGATTTCCTACTATGGCGTGCTTGACTTGCAGGACTTACGCAAAAGGATTCCCGCGACAATCGCGGATGAAACCTTGAATCCGCTTTCGCCGCTTCACGCTTTAACCAACAGCAAAAACAAACTGCCGCCAATGCTTGTTGCCAGAGCCGGACTCGATGCCGATTTGAATGGCGGCGTTGACCGCTTCGTGCAAGCGGCTTTAGCCAAAAACGCGACGATTGATTTCAGCAACCACCCTGTCGGGCAGCACGGCTTCGACATTCTCGACGACAACCAAAGAACACGCGAAATTATTAAGCAAACGCTGGAGTTTATCAGAGAGCATAGCTAGCCCGATGGCTCCCTAATGGGGCGGCATAACAAGTTGATGAAGCGAACAGCGAATTGGGCTGGCTCCTATCATTGTTGGATCATTGCTGCCCCTTAGCTCCAGCGTTTGGCGCTGACCTTTCGCTTTCACACATAGGCTTGCAGGGCGCTCTGCATAACCTCGCCATAAAGTCTCTGCTCCGCTTCCGCTCTGGCTCGACAGGCGAGACGGAAACTCTCGGCTTCCCCGTGTGCCTCGACGGAGAATTTCCGGTTGCGCGGCGTGCCTTTCTCCACCCACGCCGCTTGCCAGTTATTGCCGGAGCGGCAAACTCCGATGATCCCGCTCTTATTATTGCGATAACTCTTTTTGAGCGGGTTATCCCCGCCCTCCGAGGCTTGCAGTGTTCGTAATTTCAGCTTGCGCCAGTGGCGGGCTTTCTTCAGTGCCGCCTGCGAATCACCTTTGTCGCTGAAAATCTTTTGATACTCCTGCCCCTTGAATTTGATGTATGCCCGGTAGCCATGCGTGTTGCCGTAGTCATGGCGATAAATACCCTTTTCCTTTTCATGCTGCGCTGAACCGCTCATTTGAGCCGACGGCTCAATAGCATCTTTCTCAAGTCGAATTATTCCATTCATGCTCATATCTTATCTCTGACCACCACCAAAATCCAGCATCAGGACTTCATCTTCCAAAGCTGAAACGAATTCAACGGATTTCCTCTGTTTCCGTTTTCTGCCTCCTGCTATGGTTGACAGTCCGCGCAACGCTCAAATAGTCTAATCAATTCGGGCTGAAGTGGCTTCCAGAGCGCTCATCCTAACGTCAGACAATCGAAATCATCGTCAGGTAGACAAGAGCAAACATGGTCAAAAACGACATCACAAAATTAATAACAGATAAAGGCGCGCGCATCGGCGTCATCGGCTTGGGCTACGTTGGTCTGCCGCTGCTGGTGGAATTTGCGCGTAACGGCTTTGAGTCAATAGGCTTTGAAGTTGACGAATGGAAAGCCTCGGAGATCAATGACGGGCGCTCCTACATCGGCGACGTGCCCGAGTCAACTGTCAGGGAACTGGCCGAAGCCGGGAAATTACGCGCGACAATTGAGTTCGAGCATCTGAAGAATTGCGATGCGATCATCATCTGCGTGCCGACGCCCTTGAGGAAGACCAAAGAGCCGGACGTGTCTTATATCCTCGCGGCAGCCGAAGAGATTAAGAATAATCTGCGACGCGGCCAACTGATAGTCTTAGAGTCAACCACCTATCCGGGAACGACCGACGAGGTATTGCTCCCGATGTTTGAAGAAACGGGATTAAAGCTCGACACGGATTTCCTGCTCGCCTTCTCGCCGGAGCGGGTTGATCCCGGCAACCCGCAATTTCAGACGCACAACATCCCGAAAGTGGTCGGCGGCTGCACGGACGCTTCGACGGAAGTGGCAGCACATCTCTACTCGCAGATTGTCGCGAATGTTCACTCCGTCAGCTCGGCGCGCGTGGCTGAAGCCGCGAAGCTCCTTGAAAACACTTTTCGCGCCGTCAACATCGGCATGGCGAACGAGATGGCACGTCTGTGCTACACGCTCGGCATTGATACGTGGGAAGTCATCAGCGCAGCGGCGACGAAACCTTTCGGCTTCATGCCGTTTTATCCCGGCCCCGGAATCGGAGGACATTGCATTCCGTTAGACCCCCATTATCTTTCCTGGAAAGCGCGACAGCATGGCTTTGATTCGCGCTTCATCGGGCTGGCCGAAGAAGTCAACTCGCGGATGCCTGATCATGTCGTGCAGCTTATCTCGGACGGGTTAAACGATGCGGAGAAGTCTTTGAAGGCGTCGCGCGTGTTGCTCCTTGGCGTGGCTTACAAAAGAGACATCAACGACGTGAGAGAGAGTCCCGCGCTCTCGATCATAGATCGACTGAGAGCCAAAGGAGCACGAGTCAGCTATCACGACCCGTTTGTTTCAGAGGTGCGCTTTGACGACGCGCATACGGAAAGCACTGGCGACCCGCTCCAATCAATCGCGCTGACGGACGAAGAGTTGCGCGCCAGTGATTGCATCGTGATCGTCACAGACCATAGCGGGATCAACTACCATAGAGTCACAGAGCTTGCCCCGCTCATCGTTGACACGCGCAACGCCCTCAATGGAGAACTGCGCCGCGAGAGCCGGGCGAGGATCATTCGGTTGTAACGAAAAACAGAATTCAGGAGTCAGAATTCAGAATCCAGAATGAAGAGGCTGAAACCGTTCTTCTTCTGATTTTCTTTTCTTCTGGCTCCTGACTCCTGGATTCTGAATTCCGCCTTTTATGAAAGTTCTTAACGTAGTCGGCGCGCGCCCGAATTTTATGAAGGTCGCGCCCATTGTCGAAGCGATGAAGCGGCGCGACACGGAATTTGCGCCGCTCGTTGTGCATACGGGACAGCATTACGACGCGCAGATGTCGGATGCCTTCTTCCGCGATCTGGGGCTGCCCGAGCCGGACGTTTACCTTAATGTCGGCTCCGGCTCTCACGCGGTCCAAACGGCTGCCGTGATGCAGAGCTTCGAGCCTGTCGTCATCGAAGAGAAGCCGGACTGGGTGCTCGTCGTTGGAGATGTCAACTCGACGCTTGCGTGCGCGCTCGTTTGCGCGAAGTTGAATATCAAGGTGGCGCACGTCGAAGCCGGACTTCGCAGCCGCGACCGTACCATGCCGGAAGAGATCAATCGCCTCCTGACAGACCAACTCTCAGACCTACTGCTTACGCCGTCAATTGATGCGGATGAAAATCTCCGTGCCGAAGGAATCCCAGGGGAACGCATCCGCTTTGTCGGCAACGTGATGATTGACTCGCTTTTCAGCCAACTCGAACGCGCTGAAAAATCAACTGTTCGTGAAGACTTAGGTCTTGCGGGAAAGGATTACGCCGCACTTACTCTTCATCGCCCTTCAAATGTGGATAACGCTTCCACGTTCTCTCGCATCCTCGATGCGCTCGAACAGATTGGCAATCGCCTGCCAATCATCTTCCCCGTGCATCCGCGCACACGCGCGCGCCTCAAGGAATTCGGCTTTGCCGATTCAATCGAGCAAACAAAAAACCTTCGTTTGATCGAGCCGCTCGGCTACCTTGATTTCCTTCGCCTCTACAGCGGTGCGCGACTGGTTCTGACCGATTCAGGGGGTATCCAGGAAGAGACGACCGCGCTTGGCATTCCCTGCCTGACTTTGCGCGAGAACACGGAGCGCCCCATCACGGTCGAGATGGGAACGAACACTATCGTCGGCACAAACACGGAAAGAATCACACAGGCAGCTTTCGCTACGCTCGACACCCCGATGGACAAGGGCAGCGCACGCATCCCGCCGCTCTGGGACGGCCACACGGCAGACCGCATTCTCGACGCGCTTCTTGAAGGGATGAGGGAGGGCGAAGGGATGAGGGATGAGGGATGAGGGATGAAAAAAGAAAGATCTTAAATTTCATC
>JACCVS010000262.1 GCA_013698055.1 Acidobacteriota bacterium | reverse complement strand
ATTGATGTCTGCCGCGAAAACGATTTCTCGATTCCCTCTTTCTGCTATTACGCCGATCTGGCGCTTCAGGCTTCTTGCCGCATGTGTCTCGTGCGAATCGAGAAGATGCCGAAGCTGCAAACTTCCTGCACGATCACCTGCACGGATGGCATGATCGTGACGACCGAGAGCGATGAGATTGAAAAAGCCCAGCGCGCGATGGTCGAATTCCTGCTCGCCAATCATCCTCTGGATTGCCCGGTCTGTGATCGTGGCGGCGAGTGCGAGTTGCAGGAGATGGCGTTTGATTGGGGCGGCCTCGAAGAAAGATTTTCAGAGCGCAAGAACGCCATGCCGGAGAAGTACCTTTCGCCGATGGTGGCGAATGATCCGCAGCGCTGCATCCTGTGCAAACGCTGCACGCGTGTCTGCGATGAGTGGATGGGCGAAGACGCTATCGAAGCGGGCGGGCGCGGCGCAAACACTGTCATCGGAACCTATGGCGGCTGGCTCAACTGCTCGCAGTGCGGCAACTGCATCGAAGTTTGCCCGACGGGTACTCTCCTTGATGCGACCTATCGCCATCAGGCTCGCCCTTGGGAATTAGATCAAACCGTTTCGACCTGCTCATTCTGCTCCGATGGTTGCCAGATGTCTCTGGGGTCGCGCGGCGGCGTCTTGATGCGCTCTGTGGCGCGCGACCGCTACGTCAATGGGATTAACGGCGAGTTCCTCTGCATCAAGGGGCGCTTCGGTCATCCCTTCGTTAATCACGAGGAGCGACTGAAGACGCCGATGATTCGTTACCGCAAAGGCGGGAAACTGATTCCGGCGACGTGGGATGAAGCGATTAAATTCACGGCATCGAAGCTCGAAGAGATTGCTAACGCTCACGGCGCTTCTTCCATCGCCGTTGTCGGCAGCCCGCGCATCACGAACGAAGCCAACTACACGCTCTACAAATTCGCTACAGAAGTCGTCGGCACAGACAACTACACGGCGACCGAAGCCTTCAGCCTCTCTCCCTTCTTCGACAGTCTCGGCGGCCAACTCGCGACGCATCGCGATATTCGCCACGCAAAAACCATCCTGCTGATCGGCGGCGAGCCGGAAGAGTTGCAGCCCCTGACGGGCAGACAAGTGCGGCAGGCCGTTCGCAACGGCGGCGCGAAGCTCATCATCATCAATAGCCGCGAGATCAGGCTCAAGCAGCAGGCATCGCAGTTCATACATATTCGACCGGGCGCGGAAGATGCCGCTGTGCTGGCTCTCGCTGACCCGGCGCAAAACAAGCTGGCGGCGAGCAAGATGGGTATCGAAGCGAAAGAGCTTGAGACTTTGCGCCAGACATTGACTGAGACAAAAGGCGACATCGTCGTCATGTTCGGCGGCGAGTTGAGCCAGGCGGGGCAAACAATCGTCGCACAGCTTCCCTATGCTTTCGCAAATGAAGGACAGCGCGTTTTGCTTCATCCTTTGCCACTTTATAACAACAGCGTCGGCGCGCATGACATGGGCTTGATGCGCGGAGGCCACACCGCCGGGCAGATTCTGGATGCGGCTGGCGATTCGGTTCGCGCGATGTACATCGCGGGCAGCTTTCTCCCCGAACACCTGAGCAATCGTGGAGACGCTCTCTCGAAGCTGGATTTTCTTGTACTCCAGGAACTATTCGAGACGGAAACGACTGCTCAAGCAGATGTAGTCTTCCCTGCCGCATCATTCGCTGAAACGGACGGGACGTTCACGAACAACGATGGGTTCGTGCAGCGCGTGCGCCAAAGCATCCCGCCCGTTCATCAAGCGAAGCAGGATTGGATGATTACAGCGCAACTGGCCAAAGCCCTCGACGTGGATTTTAATTTCCAGATGTCGGCGAGCAACGTCTTTAAGGAGATTGCCGCAAAGGTTCCGGCCTATGAAGGTTTGCGCTACCCGCTCTTGAAAGATGAAGCGAAGCCCATGCAGGTGAAGCATAAGGTAGCCGAGCGGCGCGACCTCTTGAAAGAGGCCGAAGGCTTGCGCCTCGGCGTCGAAGGAATGAGCGAAACGATAGAGAAGGCTTACGGGACGCCGGAAGTTGGCCATGAGCTTTTCAAGCCGGGAACGTTGACGGGCAAAGTCCCTCAGTTCCCGCTGCTCGCGGCTGGCAACCCTGAGCCGCCTTCGGTGGCGATTTCGCCGCTCTACCAGATCACGATTGACGATAGCCTGCGCCGCGCCGAAGCTGCGACGGGAGACTGAGAAGTCGTCAATGGTCAATAGTAAATGGTGAATAGAAGTTCCGTCTCACCATTGACCATTGACCATTGACCATTGACCACCTTATGGACTGGAATTCGATAGGCGAAATTGCCATCAAGCTGTTAGCGATCAGCGTTGCCTTTGTCGGCATTCTGCTGATTGTCGCTTATACGGTGCTGGCCGAGCGGCGCGTGCTGGCGCTCATTCAGGGACGGCTGGGGCCGAACCGCGTCGGCTACGGTGGAATCCTTCAGCCTTTTGCAGACCTTCTCAAGTTCATCCTCAAGGAAGACATCGTCCCTGATAAATCAACGCGGTTCGTCTATTTCCTCGCGCCTATCGTAGCGATTGTGACGGCCTTGATGACGATTATCGTCTATCCGTTCGGGCCAACCATCTCGCTTTCCTTTCTCGGCCCCTTAGTGGGTTGGATTCCCCTGGTGGGACAATCTCTCAAAGATTTCGTTGACGTATATTTATCGAGTTTTCCTTTAGTCATCGCCCGCTTTGATGTCGCGCTGCTTTATGTCCTTGGTATCACTTCGGTCGGCGTTTACGGCATCGCGCTCGCCGGGTGGTCTTCAAACAACAAGTACAGCTTGATGGGCGGTTTGCGTGCGGC
This sequence comes from Acidobacteriota bacterium, assembly GCA_013698055.1. Lineage (GTDB taxonomy): Bacteria > Acidobacteriota > Blastocatellia > Pyrinomonadales > Pyrinomonadaceae > QHXM01. Next base: position 1,135 of record JACCVS010000262.1, on the reverse strand, counting down.
ATCGCAGCTCATCTCGTATGAGCTATCGCTCGGACTCTCGCTGGTTGGCGTCGTCTTGATGAGCGGGACGCTCGACATCTACAACATCGTCGAACAACAGAGCGGCTATATCTGGGGCTTCATCCCGCGATGGAATATCGGCCCGCAAATCTTAGGCTTCATCGTCTATCTTATTTCGGCGATTGCCGAAACCAACCGCGTGCCGTTCGATTTGCCGGAAGCCGAGACGGAACTCGTCGCAGGGTTTCACACCGAATACTCCGCGATGAAATTCGCGCTCTTTTTCATGGCCGAGTACGTCAACATGCTGACGGTCTCAATGCTGGCGACGACGCTCTTTCTCGGCGGGTGGAACGGCCCCGGAGTCGCGGCGTTCCCCATCCTCGGCGTCTTCTGGTTTTTGCTCAAAGTGACGTTCTTCCTGTTTCTCTATATCTGGCTGAGGGGCACGCTGCCGCGCTTTCGCTTCGATCAATTAATGAACTTTGGATGGAAGTTTCTTCTGCCCCTCGCCATTTTGAACATTATCATTACGGCGACTTGGGCATATTTCGCCTATGCTCCGTAAGATAGTCGAAGGAGAACGCCGAGGCGCGTGAGCTGCTTATTAACCGAGCTTCTTAATTTCTGAATAATGACGACGCTTCTTTTCATTCTTTTCGCGGGACTGGCTACGGGCTGCGCCCTTTCGATGGTAGTGCAGCGCAATCCGCTTTATAGCGCGATTTCCCTGATCGGCGTCTTTATCTCGCTCGCGGCGCTGTACGTGATGCTGGCCGCGCCCTTTATCGCTGCCGTGCAGGTGATCGTTTACGCGGGCGCGATTATGGTGCTCGTCGTCTTCGTCATCATGCTCTTGAACGTGGAAGAAGAAGAGCGACGCAGCCTGCGCTTGCGCTTTCTGGTTCCAACGGCTGTCCTGCTCGCGGGCGTGTTGATCGCCGAAGCCGCGTTTGTGATCTATTTCGTTCAGACTTCGCCCGCGCAACTCGTAGACCCCAGCACATCCGATGTCGGGCTGACGGCGTCAATCGGCACGGGACTGTTCACCACTTACCTGTTGCCGTTTGAGATTACGTCCATCCTGCTGCTGATGGCGATTGTCGGGGCGATGACGCTGGCGCGTCGAGCGAAC
>JACCVS010000253.1 GCA_013698055.1 Acidobacteriota bacterium | reverse complement strand
GCAGCCAGAGGGAGGTGAATATGCCGACATCATTCATGGAGAGTTACAAGGAGAAGCATCAGCATCCTTTGAACAAGCTCTGTCACAGCATCGGCATCCCGATGATTGTCGTGAGCCTGCCGCTCTTCTTCTTTAACTGGAAGTGGGCGCTGACGCTCTTCGTTGTGGGCTGGATTTTCCAGTTTGTCGGTCACGCGATTGAGGGCAATCAGCCCGCCTTCTTCAAGAATCCGATGTACCTGCTCGTTGGCCCCGCGTGGATCGTGCGCCGCATCGGCGTTGCGCTCGGTCTTTCCAAATCGTCCGTGCAGAGACGTAATGAAGACGAAGATTCTCGCCCGCTGAAGCTCACCGTGGATGCCCGACCGAAGTAAACAGCCAGCGTCGCAGGCAATCGCGTGGGCAATCGCGCAGGTGCTCGAACATAATTCTCTCGCCGCTCTCGCCACGCTCATCGCCGCGCCCGCAAATGTCGGTGCAAAACTCCTCGTCGAAGAAACGGGCGAGCGCACGGGGAGTCTGAATGATTCCGCGCTGGACGAAGCGGTCGCCTCGTATAGCAGAACCTTCCTCGATTCGCGTGCCGAAGCGCGGACTCTCAAGCTCGAAGAATTAAGCGGTGAGTTGCCAGGCCAGCCTGCCGATGCGCGCATCATGTTTGAGCGTATCGAGCCTGAGCCGTGTCTGGTCATCTGCGGCGCGGGGCACGTCGGCGCGTCGCTCACACGCCTCGCGCGCTTCATCGGCTATCGCACCGTCCTGATTGACGACCGCGCCGATTTCGTTACGCGCGAGCGTTTTCCGGATGAAGGGATAGAGTTAATCACGGCTGTCAGTTGGACTGACGAGGTGCGCGCCAGCATCGGAGCGGGGCGGGGCGTCTCTGTGGCAGTCGTCACGCGCGGGCACAACGAAGATGAAGAGTGTATGCAGGCTGTGATGTCTACACATCCCGATTATGTCGGGTTGATTGGAAGCAAGCGGCGGACGAACATCGTGCTCGAGAGACTGCGTGAGACGGGCATTGACGAAAAACGTTTGAGCGAAGTCAGAGCGCCAATCGGGTTGGACATCGGCGCAGTCTCTCCGCAGGAAGTCGCGCTCGCCATCCTCGCGGAAATCGTCGCCGAACGGCGCGGCGGCGCAGGGCTTCCTCTCTCTGCGTGGCGGCGTAAGTAATGAAGCCTCAGCAACTAACTTTCTAACACGCTTGTCAAAACTCTCTATTGCCCTGGTGGACTTCTGACGGGCTTGCTTCACTCCGAAGCAACGGCGCTGGCTTCGCCCTCCAGCCGTTGTTCGATTCTCTTTCTGCGCTTACCCATCACCGTGCCGTTGATGAACTGCATCGGGCCGATGAGCCAGTAGACCGCCCCGCCGAAGCCGCTTCTGGTGATAAGAGTGATAACAATCGAGAGCGCTCCGATCAGGACGTGCAACAGGTTCTCCGCAACATTGCTCCAGGTGTCGTGAATCTCAAGCTCGTTAAGCTCCAATTGCGCGCGCTTGCGATAGGCGTGGTAATAAAGCAGCGCGAAGACAAGGAAGATGGCTGCGTAACCGAGTCCGAAGATAGTCAGCAAGGCTGGTATCTGTCCCGGTTCGATGGGGGACACGGGCGTTGCGCCGGGCGCACGGGCACTTGCTGAAAAACCGAAAATGGCGTCAACCAGAAAGCTCCAGAGGAACTTGAGCGGGTAGACGTAGAACAGCACGACGAAGAGAAGCAGGGCGTTGATCCAGATGGTGAAGTTGTCGTTCAGCCCGTACCGGCGAAAGAATTTGTATTGGGTGAGCCACACGACGAAAAGCAAGACGAAGCTGATGGCGAAGGCCGCGAAACCGCGCATGATTTCCAGCAACTCGGTGAAGGTATGCGGCACTTCCAGCGACACGACCAGCAGGGTGATGGCGAAGCCGAAGACGGCGTCGCTCAGTGCCTCGATGCGCGAGACCTCGCCTGTGCCGCGCATCCTGAAACTTTTGTCGAAGCCGATGCCTTTTTCGATTAACTTTTCGCGGATCAATCTTATCCCTCGCCAATTCGTCGCGCCAGAACAGAATGTGTTACCGTGATGAGCAATTTAACCAAACTCAATTGAGAGCAGAGGCAGGATGAATTAAAGGCGAAAAGAGTCTGTCTTAGCAAGTTTTTTCTGAAGGCAGATGCTGGGAAGACATCTCGGCGCGATTCATAAACGACGGATGGTGGCACAGTCAGAACATAGCACAAGGGGCTTGTCGGGAATGTTCCGCGCTCTCTCGCACCGCAATTTCAGACTGTTCTGGACGGGTGCGTTTCTCTCGAACACGGGGACGTGGATGCAGGCGGTCGCGCAGGGCTTGCTCGTCTATCATTTGACCAGTTCACCCTTCTGGCTTGGACTGGACGCGTTCATGTCCACCGCGCCCGGTTTAGTCCTCACACTCCTCGCGGGCGTCTACGCAGACCTTGTTGATCGCAGGCGTCTCCTGCTCTTCACACAAATCGGCGCAGGTCTCTCCGCGCTCACGCTTGCCGTGCTGGTCTTAACGGGCGTCGTGCAGGTCTGGATGATCCTCGTTCTCTCGTTCATCACAGGCTGTTGCTTTGCGATTGCCGGGCCTTCTTATCAGGCAATCACGATTGACCTGGTCGAGCGGGAGGATTTAGCCAACGCGATTGCGCTCAATTCAACGCAGTTTCAATTCTCGCGTGTCGTCGGGCCAGCGCTTGCGGGAGTCGCCATAAAATTCTTCGGAATCGCCGGATGCTTCTTCGCCAATACAATTTCCTTCATCGCTGTCATCGTTTCCCTGATGATGGTCAGATTCGACCAGAAGAAGACTTTTCCACCCGCGCATTCCGTCAAGGATAAACAAGCGGTCTGGCAGGATTTGATTGAAGGCTTGCGCTATGTGCGTCGTCGCCGCCGCGTCTTCATGCTGTTGATGATCGCGGGGATGACGAGCCTCTTCGGCGCACCGTATCTTTCGATGATCCCCGTCTATGCGAAAGACGTTTTCCACATGGACGAGAGCGGGAACTCTTTGTTGATGGGAGTATCAGGCGCGGGCGCGTTCATCGGCGCGCTGGTGCTGGCATACTTAGGGAACTTCAAATATAAAGGCTGGTCTGTCTTGAGCGGAGCGTTCGTCTTTGCGCTTTGCTTGATCGGGTTCGCGTATTCGACGCGATTGATTGTCTCGCTCGCCTTCATCTTCGGGATGGGATTTGCGATTGTTTGTTGCGTGGCAGTCATCAATACGCTTCTCCAGCAACTCGTGACGGATGAGATGCGCGGGCGCGTGATGAGCATGTTTATCCTTTCCTTCATCGGCACAATGCCCATCGGAAGCCTCATCGCCGGGGCCGCAGCCGAGCGATTCGGAGCGCCGCGCACGCTCGCCACAGGTGGCCTTATCATCGCCGCTTTCGTCGCGATAGTCGCACTCCGCAATAAACGTTTGCGAGAGCTTCATTAAGAGATAGAATTCAAAAGCCGCATTATTTCGCAAGAAAGGTGCGCCGGGAGCGTTCTTCAGGCAAACGCGCGACACCTGTTTGCGCATCAAGAGCCTTCAAAGGAGAGTGTTTTTATGAGAAAAGTTTCCATCTGCGTGACATTTATTCTGCTGGTCTTGGCTACGGCGGTGATGGCTTCCGCTCAGGGCATGATCGTCCCCGGCCCGTGTCGCCGCTGCCCGACGCCGCCCCGTCCCGTCACGCTTCCCCGCGCCCTGCCCGTCAAATCCATCAACATTGACACTAAAATCGCGGGGCAGGTCGCCACCACGCACCTCGTGCAAATCTTTCGCAACGACTCGGACGCTGTCCTCGAAGGCACTTATCTTTTCCCGATTCCCGAAGCGGCTTCAATCGTCGAGTTCGCCATCTGGGACGGCGACCGCAAGTTGGTCGGCGAGGTGCGCTCGCGCGAAGAAGCGCGCAGGATTTATGACGAGATCGTCCGTCGCCAGCGCGACCCGGGACTTCTCGAATACGCGGGCAAAGACCTTTTCCAGGCCAGCATCTTTCCCATTCCGGCACGCTCGGACAAGAAATTAGAATTAACTTACACGCAGGTTCTCAAAGCTGAATCAGGCACGGTCTCATATCGTTATCCGCTCGGCACGGGGCACAACCTTGCACAGATAGGCCTGGTCTCAGGCCGCGTCGAGATTGATGGCAAAGAACCCGTCCGCAATGTCTATAGCCCGAGCCACCAGATTGATCTGGCGCATCACGGTTCGCGCAATGCGCGCATTTCCTTCGAGGAGAAAGCCGGGCGTGAGCCGCAGGACTTCCAACTCTTCTATACCATCTCTCGTGAAGATTTCGGTCTCTCGCTTTTAACGCACCGTGAGCCGGGTAAGGATGGCTACTTCCTGATGATGCTCTCGCCGAAAGACGATTGGTCTGAGACCGAGTATGCGGCCAAGGATATCGTCTTCGTGCTGGACACGTCGGGTTCGATGAATGATGAAGGGAAGATGGAGAAGGCGCGTTCTGCGTTGCTGTTCGGCGTCAAGAGTCTTCGTGATACGGATCGCTACAACATCGTCTCGTTCGCCGGGGAAGAACGCTTGATGGAGAGCGGTATGATTCAGGCGGATGCGGCTGGCCGCGCTCGCGGCGAGGCTTTCGTCAATAAGCTGAAAGCTACGGGCGGCACAAACATCAACGATGCGCTGCGCGCGGGCTTCAAGCAGTTCAGCCAGTCTGATCGTCCCAAGATGCTCGTCTTCATGACGGACGGATTGCCGACGGTCGGCGAAACTAATGTCTCGCGCATTATCGAGAACGCGCGCGAGGCGCGCCTTCCCGGCGTGCGGCTGTTCACGTTCGGCGTCGGCTATGATGTGAACACGGCGTTGCTGGATAAACTCGCCGCGGAGAACGGCGGTGTGGCCGATTACGTCGAGCCGAAAGAGAATCTGGAAATCAAGGTCTCCAACTTTTTCGCTAAAATAAATTACCCGGTGCTCACCGACTTGATTCTCAACATGGGGGGCGTCGAGACCGATCTTGTTTACCCGCGCAACCTTCCCGATTTGTTCAAAGGCACGCAGATAACTTTGATTGGGCGTTACCAGAATCCTGATGATTTGAAACGCATCAACGTGCTTCTGACAGGCAAGACGGGGCGCAACAGTCGCACCTATACGTTTGAGAATCTAAACTTCGCGCTGAAAGAAGACGATAACGATTTTCTGCCCCGGCTGTGGGCAACGCGTCGCGTCGGCTGGCTAATGGAACAGATTCGCAGCAACGGCGAGCAGAAGGAATTGCGCGATGAGGTTGTTGACCTGGGAACACGCTACGGTATCGTCACGCCTTATACTTCATATCTGGCAGTCGAGTCGAACATGGCGGAGGTGACGGTGAGTGGAGCCGATCAACAAGCGCTGCCTATCAACGGGCGGATTGCAAATCGCCCATCTGCCAATCGAACTTTCGGAGGGGGCAGGAGCGCGCCGGCACCGAAGGAGGCCGCGAAGGCTACCACAGGCGCTCTGGCTGTTCAGCAGAGCAAGCGTGACCGTGGGCAGCAGGAGACGATTAGTATCACTTCGGACGACAAAGATACTCCGTCATCCGTCGTTCGCAATGTGGGCAATAAGACCTTTTACCTGCGTGACAACGTGTGGACTGACTCGGACTTCAAGGCCGAGGCGCGCACACCTGAAACGACGCTTGTCTTCGGCAGTGACGAGTATTTCGCTCTGCTCAAACGCGAGCCGCGATTAGCGACATTCTTCGCGCTTGGCGAACGCGTGGTCGTCGTTTACGGTGGGCGCGTCTATCGCGTCAATGCGTCGAAATAAGGCAGAAGGCGGAAGGCGGAAGGCAGTAAGCAGAACTCGTTATGGGTTTCTGCCTTCTGCCTTCTGTTTTTTGCCTTTCGTCGCGTCGCCGTCTTGTCTTG
>JACCVS010000247.1 GCA_013698055.1 Acidobacteriota bacterium | reverse complement strand
TCGAGGCGTCGGGTTGAATGAGTTGTTAGGTTCTGCCGCCAAATTGTTTCCGTGACTCTAAAATATAGGCAACCTCAGAACCAGGCGATTTGATTTCAGCCTCTAACAATTCAACTTTTCTATGCTTGAAGGTAAAAAGGAGCTTGGCGGCCTTCCCCCAATTTATCTTCACTAAATTTTCTAGGAACTCCGCACCTACTGTGAGCATAGTTTCAAACGCCTCAATATTAACTTTCATTTTATGCAGCTTAAGATGCCTCTGGTAATCATAAAGGAGCCATTCCAAAGATTCTTCAACCTCTCTAATAGATAAATTAGATTTAGCAACTTCAGTCATCCAGCATCTCAGAGCAAGGAATTTGCCAAAAGATTCAGGATCGCTACGGTATTCTATGATTTGTTCCCAAGAGGTTTTCTCATCTGGAACAGGTAGCGCATTTACAACGATTAAGATTACATCTGCTTTATTGGCAATTTGACCAACTCTGGGAAACCGCTCAGGGTAAAATAGGGGAAAGGCATCGAGACCTTCCAACTCTCTAAGCTGAATACATCTGATTATAGAGAAAACATCATTAATACATTGGAAACTAAGTTTTCTGATATTGAGCATTCTCAGCGTTGACTTCTCTGTAATGCCTATTCAATTTGCCTCTGGCTGATTCAATCGAGAACTGCCACTCGATCTTGATAGCTTTCTCTTCTCGTTCTTTGACAAGGCTTAAGACTTCTTTGGTGAGTTCCTCTTTCGTCGCAATCCGGCGATTCAAACACTGCTTGGAGAGTGCCGAGAACTCAATCTCGATCATGTTGAGCCAACTGGCACTCTTGGGCGTGTAGTGGAACTCAAAGCGTTGCGAGAGCGCGAATGCTTCCTCGGCACTGAAGGTTTCATAAAAGGAACTCTTTGAGTGCGTGTTGAGATTGTCTTGCACGACCCTGATCTGTTGCGCCTCTGGATAGCGCGCAGCCAACTCTTTCATAAAGAGTGCATATTCTTGTTTGGTCCGACGGTCAAAGACTTGTGCCTCTCGCTTTCCCGTTTGCGGCTCAATGGCCATCAGCAGCGCGCAGGAGCCATGCTTCTCATAGGCATAATGCTCACGCCTGGGCTGACCGGCTTTCATCTCCAGCCCGGCCACATGGTCGCCAATCAAAAAGCAGGGTCGCTCATCGAAACAAATCACTGGATAAAGCTCATCATGTGGCAAAGCATACAGGGAGAGAATCTGTTCCATGCGCGCGATGAAGGTGGAGTCCATAGAGCCGATGCACCAAGTCTTCTTCAGATGCGGTTGCAGTTTGTTTTTTTCAGAATAGAGCGCGCACGAGTATGTGACAGACTCTGACAAAAGCCTAGCTCAATTGCTTTGTCGGCCAGCAGTCTCAATGTCCAGCGCGCTCGGCCCGCAGGCGGTGTCGAGCAAGCCAAAGCGGTCAGTTGAGCGCGCTGCTTGCCATCAATGAGAACGGGACGGCCTGTGCGCGGCTGGTCTTGAAGAGCCTGCAATCCGCGCGCTTGATAGTTGTCTCTCCATTGAGCCACAGTTTGATAACTGACCTGCAAAGTCTCGGAGACAGCACCCAAAGTCTTGCCGCGATTGAGTTCCAAAAGCGCGGCGGCTCGGCGGAAGATTCTGGCCGGGAGTTGACCTTTAGCGATCAGTGTCATTAAAAAGTCTTGGTCAGCTTGGCTGAGTTTGATGTGTTCTTTTTGCATGTTTCTAGGAAACACACAAAATGACGGAAATTTTAGTTTCCAGTGTACTGAGTTGAAAGTGCTAAGAAGCTGTTTGGAGATTCGTTTTGAAGATTCCAGCATGTGCCGTTTCGCTCTGAATTCGAGGATTCAAGCCGCTCTCCAACTAAAAAGCGGCCCTCAATCCCGCAGTGAAACCGGACAAAATTCGGTCATTCTGGAATTTTCAAACAGCTTCTAAGCTACTAAGATGGAACAACTAAACCGTTATTATCGGTGTTCCAAAATTAGCGAACGTAAATTTCGTCAAGTTGTGCGCTGTTTCGCGCTCGATCTGACGGCTAGTAAGACGACGGAATTTACTGGCTTCACACGTAAAAGTGTCACCATGATCTATCTCAAAATCAGAGAGCGCATCGCCGATGGTACCCAGATGGCGAAGCGAAGGGTGTAGCCAAGTGTAAGCACGAGAAATTGGTCGCAGAGAGTTGAGGGTTTGTCCCGAACTGCGCTTGAAATATCATATATTACACGCCTGCAAAGAACGTTTCACAAATACTAAATTCGCCAAGTAAACACCATTGGTCACTGGGAAGAGTTTCTTCTGCTGTTAATTCCGATAATGCGTCTTTTCAGAAGAGAACTGTTGGCTGAATGGGGATTTAGATCATGATTCAGGCTGTTCTAGGCCTCGAAAATGGATCTGAGGGGAGAGGCTTACATGACGCCTGAAGTGATGCTGCCAGATTCAATGAGAAGGGAAGCCGTCGCGCCGAGGCGGTTTAACCCTCGATCCGCCACGCCCTTCGTCAACTTTTGCTCAAACTTGAAAGAGCTTTCCACCACGATTCCTCATTGTGTTGACTGTCAACTCAATCTCGTGTATTTTAAGAGTGCAGGAGATGAAGGATGAGCTTTGGCAAGAGATTGCGACAGCTGAGACTCGAGCGGAAAATTAACCAGCGTGTGCTCGCGACGCAGGTCGGCGTTGATTTTACTTATCTCAGCAAGATTGAGAACGGGCGGATGCCCCCTCCCTCCGAGGACGTAATCGTTAAGCTGGCGAAGGTCCTGGAAACTAATGCAGACGAACTATTACGGCTGGCCCAGAAGGTTCCTCAAGATCTCCAGTCTGTTATTAATCGATCGTCCGCCCTGCCGTCTTTATTGCGCACTGTGAGTGACCTGAATGACAGCGAAATCAAACGACTTGAAGACTACGCGAAGGAGATCAGGGCCAAGCGCGAAAACTGACCGCGTCCCAACGAGCTACAGCTAGAGGAAAAGCTATGAAAACTTTCTTGAAGCGTGAACAAGTTGAAGAGAAGGCGAGGGGCACACTTAGTAAATTTGAGGATTGCGGTGGCTCGCTAGCGCCTCCAATCGATGTCGACCTGGTCGGCGAACTTGTCTATGATTTGCAAATCGATTGGGTGGTCATCAACGAAGACTCTAGAACGATATTGGGTGGCCTATACCCGCGCAAGAGGCGTATCGCGATGAACGAGACGCACATCGAAAAGTTCCGGCAGAAGCCAGGCTTGGAGCGATTTACGAAAGGACATGAGATCGGGCACTGGGTCTTGCATGTCGACGAAGCGAGTCTCGACTATCCGGTACTGCCCGGGATGGAGATTGAACCCGATATTCTTTGTCGCGACGGGGAAAGTAGCTGGAGGGAAAGGCAGGCCGAATGGTTCTCTTCCGCCCTGCTCATGCCTGCCGATATTCTCATTCCCGTCTGCCAAAACTCGGATTTACTGCATCGGCCTTCACTTTACAAAATCGCTGAGAAGTTCGACGTCACGATCACGGCGCTCTCCGTTAGATTGTCTCAACTAAAGCTGAATTACATGGACGACCGGGGAAACCTCTACCGCTCAAGAGAGGAGTACGCCGGACAAAAATCATTTATTTAGAGACTCTTTTTTTGCTAAGGATGTTGTGTTGATGTTCAACTCAATAAAGAAAATCGGGATTTCAGCTCACGCTCGACATGACGTGCATTTATCCCTCACTGCTCAGTGCCAGAGGGCAGAGGAAGGCACATGCTAGACACCGTTTCGCTCCGCTACAACGTCACGCTGCTATCTCCCGCGCGCATGTCCGAACGCGGTTTCAGCACTACCTCTAGGCACACCTTGACTGATTTTCCCTACCTCACTTGGAAACTGAACATCCCGCGAGATAAGGGGACGCTGCCGCGCCTCACGTGGAGTTCCACGCCGAGCGGGGACTGGCTCACCGCCGAGGTCTCGCTTCCGAAATTTCTCTACGGAAATAATGTGCGACTCGTCTCCGACGTCGACGCGCAGCGCGGCCTATCCGACATCTCTCGCTTCGTCTCAGAAACCGCAGGGGTTCCTTTCGACGCACCCCTCGCCCTCGTTGGCCGGGTAGATTATTGCTGGGCCTTCCTGATCGGTGAGTCCAACATCGTTCCATACATCGCGGCCACCGCCCACGCCACTGCCTCACGGATGTTGCGTCACCAAGTTGGATCAACCACGGTCTCTTTCGGCAACAAGTCGAGGAGGATCATGGTCTATGGCAAGCACGAAGAGGTCTTGAGCAGAGCGCGCGTGGGCACCGTGGCCGACGCTGACCTGCACGCATCATTGGGTCAGCTACGCCTTGAGGTTTCCCACCGCAACGACGGCTGCCGCCGGTTGGCAAAGCGGTACAAGTTGCCGGCACGCCAAGCCCGTTACCTGCTCACGAGCGATATCGCACTCAACGAACTCGACTTAGCTTTGGAGGTTTTAGGCTTGAACAAGATCACTGAATCGAAAGACGCACGCATTGATGTGTTGCGCGAGCGCTACGGCGACACCACTCACTGCAGGTGCCTGATCGCATTCTTGAGTTACCTCGACCGTTATGGTGAAGACTTTTGGAAGCATGGTATCGGCTACAAGCGGAGTACCTACTATGGTTATGCCAGTGAACTGAAAACAGCTGGTGTGTGGCTCAGGGCAGATAAGGTTCTGCCCTCGCTCCACCTTGTGTCTACAGCTCCCGCGTACCGAGCCGCAACTGGCCAATCAAGCATCATCCAGCCTATGAGTAATACTATTCGCGCAAGTCCCTTCCCACCGGACAATCCGTTACAGCACCTGAGCCTTATCAGCGGGAGGATATAAGTATGAGACCACTTCCAGCAGAAAAGCGGGAGCAGACTGATAAAACGCTGAGCGGTGAACAAGTAGTGTTCGAACTTAATGACTACTACGAACGGTTGCTGATGTTGCGCAGCCATGAACCTGAGACTTTCAGGAAGGGGTCGGGTGGTTATGATAATGGCTCTCAAAACCTCATTTTTCATCATTGACAAAAAGGAGTGTTGCGCACAAAGTCGGGATTTTTATTTGTCCCTCAGAAGCGGGGAGAGCGCAAAAGTGTAGCACATTTAATTACGGCTTATGGGGTGGGAAACTAGAAACGGGCGCATGTATTACTACGATAAGGTACGCGAGCATGGGCGCGTCGTGTCGAAGTACATAGGCAAGGGAATAGCCTCTCAACTCGTAGAAGCCATTAACGCTGAGAAGCGGTTTGAGCGTGAAGAGTTGCGCCGTGAAAGACGCATCCAGAAGGTTCTTGATCGTGAAATTGATACCGCTATTCGTGAACTCGCGGCGCGTTCGAAGGTTCTAACTGAGGCTGTGCTGCTGGCGTCGGGCTACCACAAGCACAAAGGGCAATGGAGGCGCAAACGTGCGAACAAGTCTCAAACAACGGGCGGCGAATAACCTGAAAGCGGCAGGCGTCAACAAAAACGAGTTGGCGGAAATGCTTTATGCCGGTCTTGACGGGGCGGCGAGTCCTGATGATGTGGAGAAGGTCAGAGCGTGGCTGCAAGCTAATCCTGAAGAGTTTACGATCTTCGGGGAACTGGCGACACAGGCGCATGAAAAGGTAGTTACCTGTGCAACTACATGGGTCGTTGAACAGGAGCGCGTTAAGACTCGAATGCACAAGCTCAAAGATGATCTCGGCTATTCATCCTCCAACATCCTTGAGCAGATGGCGATAACTCAGGTGGTCTTGAATTGGGCGCGGCTCTATTTCCTTGAGAATAATCTGA
>JACCVS010000235.1 GCA_013698055.1 Acidobacteriota bacterium | reverse complement strand
GGCGAGGCAATTCTCAGCATCCAGCTTGAGCAAGCGACGCATACGCGCCAATTCAATGACGACACCGCTATTCACGGCCAGCGCACCACCAGACAACCCTGTGCCAGCCCCGCGCGGAGCGAACGGGACACCTTCGCGCGCCAGCACTCGTAGAATCTCTGCAACCTTTTCGGTGGAATCAGGGAAGACGACCGCACGCGGGGGATACTTATGCTGCGGCAATCCGTCGCACTCGTAGACGAGTAGCTCATCAGGCTCCGTCAACACGGACTCACGCCCCACCACGGCGCGAAGATTTTCAATTAAGGTATCCAAAGTTTGCTAAATCGAAGAACAAGAAATAGGCAAAAGTACCAAGCGGGAGATTAATTGCGAGCTATATCCAGACGTTATCTTTCGCTGTCAAATGACCGCCCGCCTCGCCCGTATTAACTGTGCCCGAAGGTTCGATGAGCATGATTTTGCATTCGCTCTCGGCCACAGGCTTATGCTCGACTCCCTTTGGGACTACGAACACTTCACCCGCTTTGAGGTCAACTCTGCCGTCGCGGAATTCAATAGCCATGCTTCCGCCAAGCACCATGAAGACCTCGTCCGTATCCACATGGCTATGCCAGACAAACTCACCCTGGATCTTAGCCAGTTTGAAGTGGTAATCATTCATTCGGGCGAAAATCTTCGGTGACCAATGCTCTGAAAATTGCGAGAGTTTTTCGTTAAGATTGAGGGCGATATATTCCAAACATTTCCCCTTTCTTCTGACTTGCTGTAATAATCGCTATTATATTGTACAAGTAGTTATCCTGTCGCGTAGCATCTTCAGAATTGACCTGGTAGGGATTGAGAGTCAGCTTCTTAATATTAATTGATAGCTGTCTAGTCGTCTCAGACAAAACATAGAACGCCGACCCCGGTTTTCAGAAACAAGAGGAAAGCCAAAGGAAAATCGCTGTGGAAATTACAATCTTCGCAAGCCTCAAGGCATTGCCACTTGACCTTGTCTTCACGCTGGCGCTCGCCGCATTGTTTCTCTTCATCGGCTATTTTCTTCAGCGGCGTGTCAGGTTTCTGGGCCGTTCGAGTATTCCGGCTCCCGCCATCGGCGGTTTGCTCTTCGCCCTGATAGTCCTCCTGCTTCATACACGCGGCACGCTCGATGTGGTGATTGACACAAGCCTTCGAGCGCCCCTGCAAACGGCCTTCTTTACCACTATAGGCTTGAGTGCGACTCTGACTCTGCTTCGCGCGGGAGGTTGGAGGATGGGTTTTTTCTGGCTTATCGCCTCGGCGATGGCAATTGTGCAGAACGTCGTCGGCATCGGGCTGGCACGCGCAATGAATGCCCCAGCGCCACTTGGTATAATCTGCGGCGCGCTTACTCTGACGGGCGGGCCCGCGACAGGGATGGCGCGTGCCGATGACTTTCAACAACTCGGAATCAATGGTGCGGGCGCGCTTATTATCGCCTCGGCAACTTTCGGAATATTCATGGCGAGCCTTATCGGAAACCCTGTCGCCACGGCGCTCATCCGGCGCTTCCGCTTGAAAACCCAATCGGATGAAGGTGCAGGTAATAAAGAGATCGAAGAAGTCAGGGTGGTGAGTCACAAGGCAGAGACAAAATCCAACATCCCGCGTATGGAGAAGAAGGCTGATGAGGCGCGCGAGTCTTTGACGGGCGTGATGCTTCTCAAAACCGTGATGCTCATTCTGCTCATCATGGGTATCGGCGCATTGATCGGAATGAGTATGACACGACTCAGCGATATGCTGCCGACGGGGAGTGTGTTCGCTGCGCTCGTCAAACTGCCGGGTTACATCGGGGCGATGGTCGTTGCAGCTATCGTCCGCAATCTGGATGATCGTTACGGCTGGTTTAAGATTGATACACGCGCGGTTGATGCGCTTGGAACAATCGCGCTCGCGCTCTTTCTGGTCATCGCCTTAATGGATTTGAAGTTGTGGCAACTTGCTGAGTTGGCAGTTCCCATGCTCGTCATCCTCGCTGTGCAGGCTGTCTTGATGATAGCTTATGCGGTCTTCGTCACGTTCATGTTGATGGGTCGTGATTACGAGGCAGCGGTCACGACGGGTGGACATATCGGCTTTGGCCTCGGGATTACACCCAACGCTGTTGCCAATATGGAAGCTCTGACAGAGCGATACGCCCCCGCCCCACGTAGCTTTTTAATCGTGCCCGTCGTCGGCGGGTTCTTCATAGATTTCTCAAACGCGCTCATCATCAATTCGTCAATTAATTTGATACGCTGAAGGAAGGATAAATACGATGATTTGCAAGATGGTTAGATTGATTGCCGCCGGTTGTATTTTGCTCATCTCCCTTGGATCTCCGGTAGCGGCGCAGAACGCAATTGTTAATGGCAAGGCGGAGGGCATAAAGCCTATCCCCGACCCCGTTCTGCAAGAGTTGGTAAACGAGGCTGCGCGAGCGACGCTGGCGAAATACAAAGACAAAAAACTTGAAGAGAGCAATCTGGCAATTACGCTGATTGACCTCAGCAACCCGCAACGCCCCACGCAGGCGAGCTTTCGCGGCGCTGAGCCGATCTACCCGGCGAGTGTGG
>JACCVS010000229.1 GCA_013698055.1 Acidobacteriota bacterium | reverse complement strand
GGATGTGCCTGTGCGGGTGGCGCATAATTAAAAGTCAACTGGTCTTCCAGCCGCGTGAGCGGCGGATTGAGACTGACAATCAACGCGCCTCAAGTTTCTAAAAAATCAGAGAAGAGTTATATTAATCTACGCAAAAGCCGGACATACTTTAATCTGCGCTCCCTTCCGCAAAATATTTAAGTAGCTCTCAAGGAGAATTAAGCCAGTGATCATCCGCCGCACACATCGTCAACTGATAGCCATCGTCGCTCTCGTTTCTCTGCTCGCCGCCGCGACCCTTTCGTCGGCAACCCCGAGCAGTGAAAAAGAAAAACCATCTCCGGTGATCCGCGTCGCTCCGCCCGCGCCCGTCTTCAATCAAGCTGAACGGCTGGCGGAACTGGCATCGCGTCGCCAGCGCGTGGCCGAGAAGATCGGCACGAGCGGAGTGCTCGTCCTCTTCAGCACGGAGCCGCGGGTTTATGCGAACGATGTGGATTATCATTACAGGCAGGAGAACAATCTTTACTACCTGACGAACCTGAATCAGAAGGGCGCGACGCTCGTCTTGATGCCCGGCAATCCGCAGGCGCGCGAAGTTCTCTTTCTGCCGAGACGCGACCCGGCAGCCGAGACGTGGACGGGGCATATGTACAGCGCGGAAGAGGCTCGACAGCTTTCAGGCATCCGCGAGATTTGGGAGGCCAAAGAGTTCGAGCCGTTCATGCGCTCACTCAAGTTGCGCCAGGCGTATCGTCCGAAAAGCGAAGCCGTCTTGATGACGGCCAGCGTCCAACCGGTTGTTCCGCCCGTTCCGCAGACATCACAGATGACCGCCGGGGGAACTCCCGTGCAGCCTTCAGCGACAACCGTAGTGACAGGCACGAACATCACGACAACCAATACCCCTTCATCCGTTCAGCCCGTAGCGCAGCCCGTGTCTGCCTCCGCGAATGCAACAACAAACGCGCCTCCGACCGGGTACGAAACGCTGTTCGCCGCGATGGCGAAAGACGAGGCGGCGCTTTACCTGTTGCTACCGCGCGAGGATGACAGCCGCGAGTACAGGCCGGAGCAGACTTTCGCGACGCAGTGGGCAAAAACCGCGAGCGGCTTCAACGTGCGGAACGCCGCGCCCATTTTCACGCCGCTCCGCCTTCGCAAATCGCCGATGGAGTTGAAGCTCTTGCAGCACGCCATTGACATCACGACAGAAGCCATTGGTCGCTCGATGGCGACAGCCGGACGCTCGCAGTGGGAATATGAATTGGATGCCGAAGTTCTCTACACCTTCAAGCGAAGGAACGCGGATCACTGGGGCTATCCTTCCATCGTCGGGTGCGGGCCGAATGCAACCACCTTGCACTACGTCGAATCGCAGGGAGGCATCAAGCCGACTGATTTGCTGCTGATGGATGTCGGCGCAGAGTACGGCCATTACACGGCGGACGTGACGCGCACTTTTCCCATTGGGGGCAAGTTTACACCGGCGCAGGCAGAGATTTATCAGATCGTTTATGACGCGCAGGAAGCCACAGGCCGCGCCACTCGTCCCGGCGCAATTTTCCCGAACGACGTGCATAACGCCTCGGTCGAGAAAATTAAGGACGGACTTCTCAAACTCGGACTCATCACCGACCGTGACGGTATGATTACGATCAGCAAGAATCTGCCGCCGCAGCCGCAGTATCGCCTCTGGTTTATGCACGGAACTTCGCACTGGCTGGGGATGAACGTCCACGATGTCGGCGGGCGCAATGTGCCGCTTGAGCCGGGGATGGTTTTCACGAACGAACCCGGAATCTACATCCGCGAAGATGCGCTCGACGTGCTGCCGAAGACGCCGGAGAACGAAAAGTTCATCGCCACTATTCGGACAGCTTTCGAGAAATACAAAAACATCGGCGTCCGCATCGAAGACGATTTGCTCGTCACACAGAACGGCGCGGAATGGATGACGAAAGCCCTGCCGCGCTCCATCGCCGATATTGAAGCATTCATGGCGCGCGCTCCCAAGGAGATACGTGTCAGTTGGTTTGAAATGCCCTGGCGGGGAAAAGAGATGTCACAGTCGGCAGTCGCGGCGTTGAATAGCCGAAAGGGTTCATTAGCGGGGCGACACACACACTAAATTCAACGTGTTTCACAGCTCCAAAGACGCAAAGGCAGGAAGAAAAGGTTAAACTTCTTCCTGCCTTTGCGCCTTTGTGGTGAATTTATTCGTAACCCAATGCCTCAACCGCGTCCTGCCTTGCTGCGCGCAGCGCCGGGTAAAGCGCACCGATTGTTCCGCCCAGAAGTCCGACGCCGAAAGCGACGGCAATCCAGAACGGCTCGATCTCGACCACGAGCGAGGTCGTCCGCATTACGGCGAAGCGCAGAAGCAGCGTCAGGAGGATTCCCGTTATCACTCCCAACATGCTGACCACGATTGCTTCCTTCTCAATCACCCAAGCGATTGCCCCCTTCGACATGCCGAGAGCCTTGAGAATCCCTATCTGGCGCGTTCGCTCCGTCACGGTCGTGTACATCGCCAGCAGAATGACGAGCATACTGATGGCCGAAGCGATGGCGACGACCACCTTGATGAAGACGTTGAGCGCGGGCAAGCTCTGAGCGTAAAGCTCCGGCAAATCACGCGTGAAGATGATCTGATCCGTGGGAAACTGCTGGCGGATTCGCGCCGCAATGGCGTCCTGCTCGGCTGGATTCATGCAGGCGATGAGGATGGCCGTCGCACGACCTTCTCCGCCGAGTTGCTCCTGCATGGTTGAGAGTGGAATCTTGATGCGTCCGCCGCCGGGTGGATCGTAAACCCCGACGATGCGGAACGGACGGTCGTAAAGTTCAATGGTCGAGCCGATTGACACTTCCGGGTGATCCTTTTTCCAGACCGAATCTACAATCGCTTCATCGCCACTCATCAGCTTCTGACCTTCGACGAGCCTCAGATTGGTGAGGGCGGCGTACTGATCGAACTCGATGCCGTCAACGAGACGATTGCCGAAGCCGCCAGCCCCTTTGTTGCTGACCAGATTCTGGCCGATGGGGACGGCGGCACGCACGCCCTGAATGCGCGCAATCTCACTGCCTCTCTCGACGGGCAGCTTGAAGGCTTCTGTCCCGCTCATCGAAAACGTTCCTGAAGCGCGCACCATGATCTCTGCGCCGATGTTGCCTTCGCGGCGCGCTCGCTCGCGTAGCACCCCGTGCGCTAAGCCAACTGTGAAGATGATCAACAGCACGCCGACGCCAATTCCGAAGATGCTGACAATGGTGCGTGCCGGTCTGTGCGACATATTTGAGAGAACGAGGCTGTCCATAAGTTTCCTAAAGCGCGGGCTTCTATCCATCAGGCGGCGGGTCGCGTTCGGCACGGTGCGCCAGGCCAGGATAACAAGCCCGACCACAGTCCAGAAAAGTGTTCCGGCCTTGCGAACCAGCGCGAGCGTCACACCCGTCGCCGCGGCAAAGCCGAGCGTCTGCAAGATAATTTCCGTGCCGCCTTCATAGACGCCGATGGTCGCGGGCACAAATCCGAACGCGAAGTTAATGACTTTCGTTAAAGACTCGATGACGTAAGCCGAGTGGACGAAGGGCGAGTAACCGAGCATCCTGAGCGTGACGTAGACCTCGAAGACGCTCGTTACGTGCGCCAGCAGGTTAAGGCCGATCATGCCGAAGAACGAGCCGGGGCGGTGCGAGTAAAAGTCGTAGACGTGCGATTCGAGATCGGAGATATGATTGCGCCGCGAGGTCAGGGATTTTGGATGAAAGCCGAAACGCCCGAGCGTGTCAATAATCCACGTCAGCAACATGACTCGGCGACGAGCAGCCCAGGCCGTTATCCCGATGCCGAAGGTCGCCAGGGCCGCGATAACGTAAAGCACGATGCGAATGGCTGACGGCAAGTCAAAGGCGAACAGCATGACCACCGTGCCGCTCAGGATGAAAAGCGCGACCGAGAGATTGTAAAGAAGATTATCAACGACCAGCGCCGAGACTCCGTAAACGAGCGGGACGCGCTTCTTGAGAAGCGCAACTTTCGTCGCTTCGCCCAGGATAGGGCCGGTGAAGGTGAGAAAGCTGATGGCTTCGCCGCCGAGTCGAACTGAAAAAGCATGACGAAAGCCAAAAGTGCGGTGTTCGGGGGGAACGGCGGCGCGCATGGCGAGCGTGCGCAGGGAGTGGCGCGTGCCGCTGAATCCTAAGAGGATAAAGAAGCCGAAGCCGATCTTGATGAGCGCGTCGAATATCGGCTGGACACCAACGCGATTGATGACGTAAACGAGAAGCGCGAGGCCGAGAAGGAAGGCGATGCCCTGAAGCCAGATGATCTTGCGACGAAGACTACTTGAGCCGGATTGTTCCGACTCATCTCCTTCAGCCAGCATCTCATCTTCTTCGAGCCGGTCATCGCTTAATTGCTCGTCTATCGTCTTCAAGGCGCTGCCGCCACTCCTTCAGCTACGGGCGAGGCTCTGCGGTCTCGCTCCGTGCCGCCTAAAACTTCTTTGATGATGCGTCCCGGAAAGCGGCGGAAGCCGCGCTCCCAGAGAACCTGGACGGGAACTTGCCCGTTGTTTAATTGTCCTGTCAGCGACAGCACCGTCGGCATAAAGCTCAAGCTGTCATACGGCTCTTCGACTACCGCGCCCTGCGGAATATTTGTGCGCTCGCCGCCCCAGAGCATCAGCGTCGAGTGCGTCGAGGCGCGAAAGAACGAGCCATGATTGCCACCCGGATTAAAGCCCCGCACGTCGAAGTTCCAGTGATCGTTCGCCAGCACCAAAAGGTCTGCTTCGACCATCTCGCGCTGCTTCCGGCGAAAGCGTCTGAGCAGCCGCTCGTCTTCCGTGAGTCCCGGCATGTCCGTCTGAAACGCATCGTTTTCATGGCGGGCCAGTTGCTCGTGCAGGCCAACAATCGCATTAGAGTATGCGGTTTTGTGCAGCGCGCGCAACCATTCGAGGTCTGTGTGCCACTCGTTCAACCAATTGGAGCGCGCACCCTCGGCCACATTAAGCTGCGCGTCCTCTTGGATTTTCAAGGGCAATCCTTCGCGCCACTCTGCGCGCTCAAAGCGAATCACGCCCGACACATCCTGTGTCAGGTTGGTGATGGGAAGATAACGCAGGCTCAATCGTCCCGTTTCATCCTGGCGGGAGAGAATCAGTGCCTGATTCTTCTGCCCATCGTAAATCCACAGGCAATCGCCATTAGGGCGCAAGTCTGCTTCGAGCGTGGAAGCCACGGCTTCACCGGGCAGGCGCACGGCGACAAAATCCACCGGGTGGGAATCAACTCCCCGCTGGACGTTATTACGCATGACCACATCATGCAGCAGGGCGAAATAGTTCACGCGCCGGAAACTCTTTTGCACGTCGAGGGAGCCATCGGAGGCCAGTACCGGCCCGCTCGGAGCGAAGCCGACGACATAGTTTTGAAGAGCGTGAATGCTGTTGGGTCGTCCCATCGCGCCTTTGGCAATCACATCTTCGATTTTCAAGCGGCGCGAATCGAAATTCTCACGGTTGAGCGCGAGCAGGTTGGAGAGCGTGCGAGCATATTCGGTGTACTTACGCTCATCCGTCTCGGATGAATCAAGACGAGCGAAGAGACGTAGTTTCTCATCACCGCGAAGCATCTCGGCTTCGGTTTCCGCTTCCTGCTTGAGCTTGGCTTTCGCCTTCTCTTTCTTCTTTTGCGCTTCCAGCTTCTTCTGCTCTTCTAAAAGCTGGCGCTGCTTCACGTTCGCGCGGTGTAGCGCTCCCAGCTCTTCGTTTGTTTGCGACAACTCCAGCTTCCACTCAGCGCGCCGTCTATCGAGTGTCTTGAAGAAAGCATCCGTCAACGCGCGCTGCAAATCAGGCGGGAGGTCTTTGCGCTGAAGCTGCTGCAAGAGAATGTGCAGCATGTTCAGATCGCTGTCACGCAGGTGGATCGAGGCGCGCTCGTTGCCGTCGAAATCGAGAAGTGCGGTCGGGTAAGCCGTGCTCTGCCCTTTTAGGTAAAAGGATTCTGAAGTCGTGTTTGTAATCAGGGGGATGAGCGGATAGAAGCCTTTGATGGAATATTCCAGCATCAAGCGCCGCTTGGTGATGACGTGATGCCCGCCGCCTGCGGCGCTGCCGAGCATCTTGACGAGATTATAGCCCTGACTATAAACGCGCTCATCCGTGTTGATGCCGTGATCGGAGACGAGGATGAGCGCGGTTTCCGAAGCCTGTGGAGTCTTCTGAATCGCCGTCCAGACGCGCCCGATAATCGCGTCCACCGCTTGCAGCGCGTAGAGATGAGCCTCACGGTCGCGGTTGTGGTGCGCCGCGTGGTCGAAGTCCGAGATGTAGAGATCGAGATAACGAAAACGCGGATTGCTTAATTTCTCGATCAACTCACGCTCAAGCTGATCGAAGATGGTGTTGCGTATTTCAAAGCCCATCGTCCACTCGTCGAGCAGCTCACGCGGGTTTTTGAGGAAGCGATTCTGCGCGCCGCGTTGCAGTGTGCGCCAGCTCATCCCGCGCTGGTAAAGCTGAAAGCTGATGTATCGTTCGTCCTGCGCGTAGGCGTCAACGAGAAGCGGAATCCCCACCTCGTCAAGAGTCTCCGTGCCCGGCATGTCCACGCGGCGCTGACCGATGTTGCTGATGTAGAAGGGAAGAAAATTCAGGTAGTCATAAGTGTGCAGCGTGAGGCGGTCATACTCGACGTTACCCTTGATTTGCAAATGCTGTCCCGTTTCCAGCATTGACCACGAAGGCCCGGACAAACTCATCCCGCGCACATAAAAGTTCTGCAAGCGCACGCCTCTTCCGTAAAAGATGTGCTCCGTCCAGGGCAACAAACTCTTGCCAGTTCGCGGATCGCGCTCGCGCACAAAGCGATCAACGATGTCCGGCTGCAACCCATCAACTTTGAGAATTACAACACGCTTCGCCTGAGCGGACACTGCGGCGTGCGCGAGCAGGAGGAGAAGAACAGAATGGAGAAGGCGGAAGGCAGTAGGCAGTAGACGACGAATAGCACGCCGCACTCCGTCTTCTGCTTTCCGCCTTCTGCCTTCTGCGCGTCGTTTACTGATTTTCATTAACCACGCTCAAAATCGCTTTGGCATCTGCGGGAGCGATGCGCTGCTCCTCTTTGATTGCGAGGCGCAGATATTCAACGCTCTGGGTGCGCCAGCGCGCATCGAGTTTCTGGTCGCGGTAGATGCGCAGCAACTCTTTCTTGGCCGTCTCGTTGTTGATGCGGTAGAGACTGTTGAGACAAAGGCTGCGCGCCTCTTCATCCTGCGTGCGTGTGAAGATGTGCGCCGCAACCGAGGCGACTTTGCGATTGGCGGAAGCGCCATTCTCTGCAATGAAGCGCAAAGATCGGCGCACGTCTGCAATGTTCCAGACAATTTCGACCTGCGGGCTGGACTTCGCCACCTGCCGCAGGAAACGCTCGTGAAAAGCGAGTTGCCGCTTGATGTCCAGTTGCGCCTGTAGCTGAGGACTCGCCTTCTCCCTGTGCGTGTAGAGGCCGAAGCTGAGTACATTGCCGAGGCGGAAAAGCACCTGTTCGGCGCGTCCGTGCTTGAGCGGCATCATCTCGGCGCGGCGGTCACGGTCGAGGCGCGCGGGCAAGCCGTCAGGTCGTTTAGCATAAGCGATGAGTGCGGCGTACTGGTCACGCGCGAGCTGGGCTTCCGCCTCCATTCCATTTTCAAGCGGGTTGAGCGAGACGCGCTCCAACCTGCGGCTGATCTCATCGCGCAAGCTCGGGTCAAGGGATGCGCTGAGTGAGAGCAGTAATTTTAATTGAGAGTAAGTTCTGAGCCGCGATGGTTGATTCATGTCCATCCCGCGCTTGCTCGTGACGAAATCATAAACTGTGCGCCCGAGAAAATAAGGGATGCTGGCGACGGATGAGAGCGAAAGCAAATTGCCTGCGACATCCTCAAGCACGCGGCGTGACATCTCGCGCTTCTTCGGATTCGCCGCATCGCGAAAGTCAACGAGCAGCATTGGAATCTTGGGAAAATCCAGGCCGTAGAGCGCAAGCGGAATCATCTCGACCGCGCGCGCGCCTTCCGCGCCCGCATCCACGGGGCGATTATCAGCGTCGAAGTATCTGGTCTCCGTGTAACCCTTCCAGTTTTGCAGCCGAGCATCAGTCCACGGATTTGAGACATTGAGGAAACGCGCGTCGAAGCGTCGTTCACGATTTTTCGCAAGGTCAGGACGCGCGACCCAGAGCAGGGCGTGCGTCGCGCTGCCGTCGGGCATCTGAAGAGGCTCGAAGTAGACCGCTTCAGCTTCGGCGCGCTGACGCAACAGCTCCCAGTTGTGCCCGCGCAAGTCGCGCATCGTCGTCGTCTGTTTCTCATAGACTCGCTGCAAATAGATGTCATCAACGATTCCGCCGAAAGTCTTTTCCGAGAGCATCAAGCGCGCCTGTATGTCGACCATTTCAGAAGACGAAAAAGCAGACGGAGTACCTGTCTCGGCTTCGTAAAGCGAGAGGATGGCGAGGGCGCGAACGATGTGAGCCTTGCGATAGTCGCTTAAGTTGCGGCGAAAGGTGCGCGAAGCAGCCTTAAGTGGCATGGCGTAAGAATCGAGCAGAATATTCTGGAGCGCCGTCCAAAGGAATCTTTCCCAGACTTCGCGGTCGGCTGCCGCCAAGTCCATGATTGGAGGCGGCGCGTTTTTCCCCGCCCGTTTCTTGTTGCCGACGCGGCTATAGAGAAAGGGGATTGCCGAGGCTATGCGTTGCCCGAAGTTAGGCTTCGTGTAGGTCAGCATCCAGACGTAGCGCAGGCGATCATTGTCCGTGCTGTCGTCGCCGAGCGTGTCGCGCACGATGCTGACAAGGGGAACTTCCGCTGACCGCTCGCCTTCGCGTGGCAATCCATCCAACTGTCCGAAGATGGTCAATAGCTCTGCGCCGCCCGCCACAGGGATACGTTCCAGACGGAATCCGGGGCGAGACGTCTCGGCTGATCCGGCGCGTGCCTCGACTTGAGTCGCCGGAAGAGTCTGCGCCTGAGAGAAGAGTTGCGCGACGGGCGAAAAGGCCAGGAGGAGAGAGAAAAAAGCGTAGGCAATTCGTCGCGTATTTGGTAATTGGGGGGCGATTTTCATTTATGCCGGGTTTTAATTACCCTCACAAAAGTTCCACCTGGAGCAAAAACTCTGCATCTCCTTAACTCCGGAAACGTAGCATATCAAGGACGTTTTAACCGAAAGCTACGTTAACGCTGGAAAACTTGGCAATCATCATGCCGCGCGTCACGATTCTACCATCTCTTTACCATTTGCGGATTTCGGATTATGAATGCCGATTGAAAAAGATAAGTGCAAACCTCTTAAAATCCACAAGCCGGAATTCGCATTCCGCAATTAAAAGTCTTCCTGCGTTGTGACTGACATTCACGTATGACACTTCCTCAACTGCCACAGCTTCAAGCGCTCACCCGTCTCCGATGCGCTTCAAACGAAAAACAGTTGCCGCTAATCTTGCCTCATTTGAGCGTCTCTGAAACAGCAGCAAGCGAATTCCCGTCGAGAACGTAGATTCGGACAGCGGGAACTTCGCCGAGAGAAACAATCGCGACAGGCTCACTCGTTTCCTGAAGACGAGCAACATACGCTTCATTGCTGAAGTAGCGCCGCCCGCGCGCCACGATGACAACATCTCCTGTTTCAAGCTGCCTCATCGCTTCTTTATCAGAAAGCGAGAGCGAGATGAGATCATTGCGCCCGGCAATCTCTCCATAATGAGTGGCTAGTCCCGGCGTCTCGCTGGCGACTCGCGCGTTCGGTCGCGCTTGCCGGGCGATTTCGACCATCGTCTCGCGCAGACGCGCGTCATAAAATTCATCGTGCGGGAAATAATCTCCGGCGCGCTCCCGACCTCCGCCAAGCACATTCGTGTAAAGGCGATAGTAAGGAGCCACACTCGCCGCCGCTATCAAAGGGAAAGCCAGCACGCAGGACGCTACGCAAGCGCGCACAAAAGCTTTCCCGGAATCATTCTTCGCATAGTTGCCGACGCGTTGCGCGAGCAGGCGCGCGACAAAATGAATGCCGATGGCCGACGTGATCAGAACAACGGGAAGCGCCATCGTAAAGTAGCGCGTAAATTTTCCGCCGAGCACGGTAAATGGCAAAAACCAGTAGAACAACCAGAAGAGAATGAAGAATCTGC
>JACCVS010000208.1 GCA_013698055.1 Acidobacteriota bacterium | reverse complement strand
TACAGTGACAAGTGACGAGTGACGAGTGACAAGTTAAAACAGGAGCACGCACCCGCTCTCCTGTCTTGCTCTTCTGCTTGTTCTTCTTCATCTTGCTCGTCACTTGTCACTCGTCACTCGTCACTGTTTTCTTATGGATGCTTTCATCGCCGAGACGCCGTTTTTCACCACAGAGCAGCGCAATCTGTCTATCAGCGTGGCGGGTTTCGTCGGGCGCGAGATTGAGACGCGCTCTGTCGAAGAAGAGCAGGAGGGGCAGGAGACGGATGCGAGCTTTCGCGCGTACCTTAAGGTGCTGGCGGAAGCTGACCTTCTGCGCTACGCGATTGCCGCTCCCGGCGGGCGCATTGATGTGCGCTCGTTGTGCCTGATTCGTGAAGCTCTCTCCTACGCTTCGCCGCTGGCGGACTTGGCGTTCGTGATGCAGGGGCTGGGGACATACCCCCTCAGTCTCGCTGCACCTGAACATCTGCGTGATTTCTGGCTCGCACGCGCTTCTCAGGGGCAGGCTATCGCCGCCTTCGCGCTCACGGAAGAGGAAGCTGGCTCAGATGTCGCCGGGATTAAAACAACTGCGCGGCTTGAAGGCGATGCCTACATCATTGACGGCAGCAAACGTTTCATCTCTAACGCAGGGCTGGCCGATTTCTACACCGTCTTTGCGCGCACGGGCACGCGCGAAGATGGCCGTGCGGAGCTTTCGGCTTTTGTCGTCGGCGCAAGGATGCCCGGTTTTTCTGTGCGCTCACGAACTGAGATGCTCGCTTCGCATCCCATCGGCGAGATCGAGTTCAAGGGTTGTCGCGTCCCTGCTGAAGACATGATCGGGCGTGAAGGCGATGGCTTTCGCCTGGCGATGCAGACGCTCGATACTTTCCGAGCGAGCGTCGGCGCAGCCGCCTGCGGCATGGCGGGGCGTGCGCTTGACGAAGCGATCACCTACGCGAAGAAACGACGGCAGTTCGGACGCGCCCTGTCCGAGCACCAGTTGATTCAGGAAAAGCTGGCGGACATGATGACGGAACTCGACGCCGCTCGCCTCCTGGTTTACCGCGCCGCGTACCTCAAGGATGCGGGTGTCGCACGCGTCACGCGCGAAGCGAGCGAGGCCAAGCTGTTTGCGACCGAAGCGGCGTGGCGCATCGTTGACAGCGCGCTCCAGATTCACGGCGGCGCGGGACTGGTGCGCGGCAGCCGCGTTGAGCGTCTTTACAGGGATGTTCGCGCACTCAGAATTTACGAAGGCACGTCGGAGATTCAGAAGCTCGTCATCGCCAGCCAGCTATTACAAGAATAGGCGATTGGCGGTGCTTTTCACCTGCCTAACGGCGAATCTTCCGCCGGGCTACATCGACAAGACCGGAAAGTATGCCTGGAATCATACGAGAGCATTTCCGGGTAATCGGAAGTCTGGATGCTATGAGAATCAACGTCATCGGCGGTGGGCCAGCCGGATTATATTTCGCGCTCCTGATGAAGAAACGGAATCCGGCGCACCGTGTCGTGGTCATGGAGCGCAATGCGCCCGATGATACGTTCGGCTGGGGTGTGGTTTTTTCCGACAAGACCCTTTCTTACTTGAAAGAAACGGACGAGGAATCTTATACCCAGATCACCGACAGCTTCGAGATGTGGGACAACGTTGATGTCGTTCATCGCGGAGAGAAAATCACGATTCGCGGCAATCGCTTTTCCGGCATCGCTCGCATCGAACTGCTACAGATTTTACAACGACGCTGCCATCAACTCGGCGTTGACCTGCGCTTTCGCACTGAGGCTTCTGACGTGGAGGCTATTCGTGCGGGTAGTGACTTGCTCGTCGGCGCAGATGGCGTCAACAGCACTGTCAGACAAAAATATAACGATGATTTTCAACCCGATTTGAGCGTGCGAAAAAACAAGTATATCTGGTACGGGACGAACCAATTATTTCACGGATTGACGCTGACTTTCCGCGAATCAAAGGCAGGCGTCTTCGCCGCGCACTCCTATAAATTCAACAAGACAACCAGCACGTTCATCGTCGAGTGCGATGAAGAGACATGGAGCATGGCTGGGTTCGACAAAATGTCGGACACCGAAACGCGCGAGTACCTGACAAAAGTTTTCCGCAATGACCTCGGTGAGCATCCGCTACTCTCGAACAACTCCAAGTGGATCAACTTCCTCAACGTGCGGAACGAGCATTGGAGTCATCGCAACGTCGTGCTGCTCGGCGATTCCCTGCACACGGCTCACTTCTCCATCGGCTCCGGGACAAAGCTCGCGCTCGAAGACGCCATCGCACTTTATAATTGTTTTCAATCAGCCGGAGATGTGGAAGAGTCGTTGCGTAAGTTTGAGAAAATCCGAAAGCCCGTGATCGAGGAATACCAGGAAGCCGCTCGTGAGAGTTTGATCTGGTTCGAGAATGCAAAGGACTATATGCATCTTGCTCCCCTGCCCTTCGCCTACAGCCTGATGACGCGCAGCAAGAGGATTGATTACGAGAATCTGAAAAGACGTGACCCAGCTTTCATCGCCGCTTACGACCGCGCCATAAATAAAACAGTGACGAGTTAAGAGTGACAAGCGACGAGCAAGAGGAAGAAGAACAAGGCAGGCAAACAGGCATGTGTTCCTGTTTTCACTTGTCACTTGTCACTCGTCACTTGTCACTGTTTTATCATCCTTTCGCCAGTGCGGCGGTAAGAGTCTGCGCTTGCCGTCGCTGCTCAGAGCTTTCCCTCGCTCATCCATGTCCAGCCGATCCCAGAGCTTGCACGTGACCTGTTTGTGCATCTGATCCAAGCCCTCACAATAGTTGGTGTAAGTGCAACGCCTGACCGCTTCACCGCGCCCCGCTTTAACTTTCAAAAACCAGTCGGGGTCGGCAAGCGCCTGTCGCGCGAAGCCAGCGATGTCGGCCTCGCCTCGTTGAAGTATTCCTTCGGCCTGCTCAAAGGTTGTGATGCCGCCCGCAGCGACGAGCGGCGTCGTGAAGCCCGCATCGTTGATTGTGCGCTTGATGGTGGAGACTTCCGAGACGTTACGCGAGAAAGGCCCGCGCGCGTCTGAAATTATCGTCGGCATACATTCGTAGCCGCTTCGCCCCGTGTAAGGATAAACGGCCTGCCCGACTTTCGGCTGCTTCGCATCCTCGAACTTCCCGCCCTTCGAGATGGAAAGATAATCGAAGCCAGCGCGCGCAAATTCCAGTCCGAAATAGGCAGCATCGTCAACGCGGTTTCCGCCCTCAATTACTTCGTCACCGAGAAAGCGCACGCCCACAACATAATCGTCTCCGACG
>JACCVS010000203.1 GCA_013698055.1 Acidobacteriota bacterium | reverse complement strand
ATCAGGATGCCACATCAGAATACGCTTGACGCGAGACAGACCGTGCTCGCCATCATAGACATGCAGGAAGGTTTCCGCTCTCCCATTTCAGACTTTGCGGAGACGGCGGTGCGTATCGCGCTGGTGGCACACGCCGCGCAGCTTCTGAAGATTCCAGTCGTGGTGACGGAGCAGTACCCGAAAGGTCTCGGCCACACGGCCAACGAAATCAAAGCCGTGTTGCCGGCGAATCAAAAGATAATCGAGAAGACTGCATTCAGTTCCTGCGGAGCGCGTGAGTTTGAAGCCGAACTCGAAGCAGCACAGGCTCTGCACGTTCTCATCTGCGGCATCGAAGCCCACGTTTGCGTTAATCAGACCGCGCACGACCTGATGGACCGTGGCTACCGCGTGCACCTCCTGACGGACTGCATCACCGCCCGCACCGAGCATAACAAACAGGTGGGACTCGCCAAGATGCAGCAAAGCGGTGCGCTTCCCTCTTCAACCGAGCTGGCGCTTTTTGAGCTAATGCGTGACGCGAAGCATGAACAATTCAAGGCGATTCAGAGGCTTATCAAATAAGGGTCATGGATTTTCTTTCATCACTTAATCAGCAGCAACGTGAAGCGGTCGCCGAAACTGACGGGCCGCTGCTTATCTTAGCGGGCGCAGGCTCAGGCAAGACGCGTGTCATTGCGCATCGCATCGCTTACCTGATTGCGGAACGCGAGATTGCCCCGTACAACATTCTCGCCGTCACTTTCACTAACAAAGCTGCACAGGAGATGCGCGAGCGCGTCGAGAGACTATTAGCGGGAGCACAAATGGCGAGCGCGCCGCTCATCTCCACTTTCCACAGCCTCTGCGTCCGCATTCTGCGCCAGCGCATAGAAGCTCTCAATGCCGGATACACGCGCTCATTCACCATTTACGATCAGGATGATTCCGTGCGGCTCATCAAATCCTGCATCAAGGATTTGGGCTACGACGAAAAGCAAATGGGGCAGCGCGCCGTGCAGGGCGCAATCTCTGGTGCGAAGAATCGCAACGGCGACGATGCCGAATCCTACACAGCGCGCGTCGAATCAAGCGACGAAAAGCGCGCGGCAATCGCACGTGTCTTCAAGCTCTACGAAGAGCGCCTCGTCAACAACAACGCGCTCGATTTTGACGACCTTCTGATTAAGACTGTTCAACTGCTACGCCGCGTGCAGGAAGTTCGCGATTATTACAACAATAAGTTTCGCTACATCCTCGTTGACGAATACCAGGACACGAACATGCTTCAGTTCGCGCTGATTCGTTTTTTGACGGAGAAGCAGCAGAATATCTGTGTCGTTGGCGACGAAGATCAATGTGTGATTGCAGGAACTCCAATCACTACCAAAGAGGGAATCCTTAAGGCAGAAAGCATCCGCCCTGGAGCTATGGTACTAAGCGCCAAGGGAGACAGCCGAACCCAATATAGTGCTGTTACCGATGTCTTTTGTCGGCAGGTGACTGACCAACCCGTTATCACTCTTAGAACTGGATCAGGGCATGAGGTTACAACAACACCTGAGCATGTGCATTTCGCACGGTATATGTTAGGGGGAGACGACCTCTTTTTTACCTATCTTATGTTTAAGAGGGGCATGGGCTATAGAATCGGGATCACGCGGCGTTACCGATTCGAGGGACCAAACAAACCATCTCTCGGATACATCCAACGGACAAATCAAGAGCGTGCGGACGCAATATGGCTTTTGGAGGTTAGCCGCACTGACGAGGAGGCACGCTGCTGGGAGCAATATTATGCGGCCAAGTTCGGTTTACCCACGTGCATATTTGTGTCGCTTCCGGGAACCAGAATGTCGCAATCGGCAATTGACCATCTTTATTCAAGGCTTGATACGGAATCTGCGGCGATGAAACTGCTGGCCTCGAAAAATATGTTCCCTGAACATCCACATCACATACCTAAATGCACAACGACCAAAAGGCGTCGCAACTTCGGTGTTACTCTGTGCAAAGATGGACGCCATAATACCCTGCATTACTGCGAAGTCCTTGGAACAGATTCCTCTGATGCCGAGCGTCTTCGACTAGCTGGTCTTCACCCAACTGCGTCCAAGCGAACTGGATGGCGGATTAGAGTAACCTCGCAAGACTTCGCGCAAATCATGCATTTGCACGATACGGTAAGCGAAGCATTAGGTGATGTGAATCTAATCCTTAAAGCTGGATTCTCTAGCGGTCTATCATTGTACTTCACCCCGGCTTCACATGTGTTGCCCGGCATGAAGGTTTACATACAAACAGAGACTGGTATTGATTTAGACGAAGTGAACTCTGTTAAGCATTGGCTCTACACAGGTAACGTTTATGATTTTAATGTAGAGAGGACACACAACTTTGTTGCAGGGGGAATTTTTACACACAACTCTGTTTACAAGTGGCGAGGAGCCGACATCACGAACATTCTCAACTTCGAGCAGCATTATCCGAACGCAAAAGTTATTCGTCTCGAACAGAACTATCGCTCGACGCAGACGATTCTCGATGTGGCTGGCGCGGTCGTCAAAAACAATACCGAGCGCAAAGGCAAAACTCTCTGGACGGCTAATCCTTCGGGCGAGCGCATCCGCTATTACCAGGCCTTCGATTCCGACGCCGAAGCTCGCTTCGTCTCCGCCAAGATCGAAGAGCATCGCCGCGAAGACGAAGACATTCGCGCCGCCGTCCTTTATCGCACCAACGCCCAGTCGCGCGTCTTTGAAGAATCTTTGAGACGTGTCGGGCTGCCTTACAACATCGTCGGCGGTTTTTCGTTTTATGAACGAATGGAAGTGCGCGACATCAT
>JACCVS010000187.1 GCA_013698055.1 Acidobacteriota bacterium | reverse complement strand
GAGGCCCGAGCGAAAGCGGCGGGATGAACCCTGTCAGCTACCTGCTCCGCGCTCGCAAAGGTCAGCAGATGATTCTTCATCTCACATCGGCCAAGAAAAACGCGGTGTTTGGCCTCTATCTGCCGGGAATGGATTTGGTTGAAGGCGCTCAGGATCAGACAGATTGGACGGGCAAATTGACGAGAACGGGCGATTACGAGATTATCATCTTCCCGCAAGATGAAGTGACGAATACCACGTACACGCTCGAAGTCACCATCCGCTAACGGCATCAGAAAGAATTACCCTTGATGATTCATGAGACGGCCATAACCTCGAATTCTGAATGAACGACGGGCGGGGGGCGGGCGCGAAAACTGCTTCCGTCGAGAAGCTGACGGACTCGACGTGATAGCCAGTCGATGCTCCGCCCTCGACGACCATTGAGATATCCAAATCTAATTTAGAATCACGATAGATGCAGTCGAAAGAACCGCCGGTATTGTGACAGCCCTTAAACTTCATCGGTCTCCACTTCACGCTGAACAATTTGCCGACTGCCGCAGGAGCAGCGGCCTTGAGCGCAGACTTCTTGCTCTTTTTCTTCCACGCATTGTAAAGGCGTTGAGCGGCGACACGCGGATTGGTAATCTTCCCCTTTTGAATCGTGGCGGCTGCGCTCCAAGGCTCCCGCTCATGAACAGTTGAAGCCTTTGCGATGGCAGACGACGCGGTAGCGCTACCAGAGGCAGCATTGATGTTTAGCGCAACGCTTAGACCGCTCATGCCTGACAGGAAAACAAATACGGATACGAAATATTTAATCTTTATACTCATCAAGCGTTAATCTCCTTTGGGAAACTCAATCTCTCATTCTTTCTGGTTCGGAACGAGCAAGAGCCTATTAACTTATCGAACGCAATGCATCCTCGTAGATGTGTGGAGCCGCTATTCGCACCACGCCTGTGACTGCCAGTCCCGCAGATACTAAAAGCAGCAGAACACCAAACAACCTGATTGGTAATCTGACGATTCTTCTCAGGCGCGATTCATCATCATCTTCTGCACGCCCGAGGATTAGCGTGATCGCGTAGAGCACGCCAATTATTCCGCCAAAAAACATCGCGCCGCTTTTAGCCAGTGGATGAGTGGCCGCTTCTTCAAATGACAAATCGGGCTGGAATAAAAGCAAAATACTGAATCCGACCAGCCCCACTCCCGACAGCAGGATGAGAATGCCCCAGGCGCGCCCGGCCAGACCGTAGTAAGTCTCGCTGTAACGCACGCCCGGATGAAAAAAACTCATTCGCCCCTCAAGCATCCCGCTCATTCCCCAGCAGATGATGCCGACCCCGACAACGCCTAACCCAACCAATCCCAGACTGGTTAACCGCAAGGCTCCGCCAAGCGCGGCGAGGGCTATGCCAGCAATAGCAATGATGCCCCCTTTCTTTTCCAAATCCCGTATCAAGCCTGCTCTTTTATGTTTCTTCCCGAGCCTTATTTCATCATTGTCTGCTTCAGCATCAGTCAATCTTCGTGAACTGCATGTAAGCTGAAACATCCATTAGCCGAAAGCCCTGGGACACTCTTTTATTGTGCTCTGCGACAAACTCATCCCACTTCATTGAAGGACTGCTCCATTCTCCCGGCGTGCCCAATCCGCCGCTGACCACTCCCACATACATCGGCTTCTGGCCGTTCACCGTGTATGTGTTAAAAGCCACGGTGCGCAGGCCATCGTTAAAGTGTTTCATCAGCGCGGGCGTATAAGCTTGCCCCTCGCTCGGTGGGATGAAATAGAGTGCGCCATTGCCTAATCCATTGCGCCACGTGGCGGTGAAGAGCGATTTGAATGAGCCTTCCTGCACGTTATCCAAGACAGCGATGGATGCCATTGAAACAGGCCGCAGCCCCGCATTGAAACGCTCCTTCGCCTTCGCCAGAAAGTCTTCCCAGGACATAGCCGGGTCCGTCCATTGAGCGCCGTTGCCTAAGCCGCCTTTCCAGATTCCTGTATAGAGTACCTTTCGCGCATTTTTAGGATCCATCGAAAGAGCGATGTCCGCCAAGCGGAATCCCTTGTCAAACATCTCCTTGTCTTTGGCCGCGAATTGCTCCCACGTACCGGCCAGCAGATTGGTCACGGTTTTATTGTTCGGCGTCGGCTCAAAGACGGCTATAAAGTTATCCTGACCATTCGCGCGGTAAACGGCAATGGAACTGATGGCGAGGCCCTGCTGTGAAAGTTGATTTCTTTTGGCAATGAACTCGCTCGTGGGCAAGCCACCAACGAGAACTTGCTTGCTGCCATCACCGCTTCTCCACATGCCCGCAACCCGAAGCGCAACCGGCGCGGCGAGGGCTGACTGGCTGATCGTTAATAACAAAATGGAGGCAATCGTCAGTGTCGCGACGATGAATCTGATTTTTATCTTCATGCTGTGTCCTTCCTGGCTGATTTGCACCTACAGGTTTAAGGGAATCCACTTGCCACAAGACTCAAAGTTAATGTTATATCCCCACACTTTACTCCGCTAGCGCTTTAATCCATTCGCTACTACGGCGAGCAGGCGCTCTGGCCCCCTTCAATTTTTTAAGGCGGGGTTGAAGAACCTTGCTTCGATTAAAGCCCTGAGACTTTGATCACCGGGCAGCAACACATCTGCCATCGGATGATTGCCGCGATCCACGCCACTGAAGCGCACAGTCACCTCTTTTTTACGAGTCTTTTTGCGGATGAATTTCCAGATGGAAGACTCTTTCGCCTGACAACTAATGTCCATTCTGACTTCCTCAATAGATGGCCTGCGCTGTGCTGAAGCTTCTTGTTCAGTGATGCCTTCGCGCCCGTTAACAGAGATTCTCACTATGATGCTGACCGTACTACATTCAATGCCGATCACTTTGCCGGTGAAACTCTGTTCAGTAGCCCCAAGGCCGGTGCTAGGCAGACAAACGAGCGCTAGAATTAAGACGAGCACGGCTGACAGCCCTACTCTTGAAATAGTTTTTCTCATTCGACTTTAACCTTCCCCACCTTTCACCCGGATGCTTTCACCTGCGATAAACTACAGGGGCCTTTTGCGCCATAAGCATTGGCATATACTTTTCATCAGGAGCTTTTTGATATTTCAACACTCTTGATCCGAACGAGCACATTAGGCGCTTCCAGCTTAACTTTTGTGAAAGCGCCTCACGCGGGTTCACATTTATTCATGGCACCTCAGAAGATTGCTACAGCTTTATTCGTATTTGTAGTCGGCTGTACATATTTTCACCCGCTTGACGTTGCCGGGCACGTAACTTGCCACCAAGATTGCGCCTGTCTTGTGAAGTTCAAAACCGATGGCAACGGTATTGCCATTCACTTTCGCCCGGATCACTCCTGTTCCGGCGTAAGCCGCTGTCACCGTGGCAACTTGCATGTTCTCAACATACATAAAACCGCCGTTGAGTGTGCCGTCTGTCTCACGGATCACGAAATAG
Source organism: Acidobacteriota bacterium (assembly GCA_013698055.1). Taxonomy (GTDB): domain Bacteria; phylum Acidobacteriota; class Blastocatellia; order Pyrinomonadales; family Pyrinomonadaceae; genus QHXM01. The sequence goes on along the minus strand of JACCVS010000187.1, from coordinate 186 downwards.
AGCGATTGGTTATTATCCGTGCAACGAACTTTGTAGTGTTTAGTGACTGGCGGACTCGCCTTTGCGCCGCCACTTACACTGATAGCAGCCATTGCCAGCAAGCCAACGATGATTGTTAATACCAAGATGCTTCGTTTCATTGTTTTTCTCCTTAATTGATTCACGAAGAAACCTGAAAATGCCCCA
>JACCVS010000154.1 GCA_013698055.1 Acidobacteriota bacterium | reverse complement strand
TATGAAGAAACTTGCTGACAAAGTTGCGTTGATAACGGGTGGCGGGCGCGGCATCGGTCGTGCCGTCGCTTTGGCGTTTGCGCGCGAGGGCGCGGATGTGGCGGTCTTGGCACGCACCGAAAATGAGGTGAGGCGCGTCGCGGAAGAGGTTAGGGATGAGTGCGGTGTCCGTGCGATTCATGCGGTGTGCGATGTGGCGGATGTCGAAAGCGTAAGGCGCGCATTCGCGCGAGTCCCGGAAGAGTTCGGACGCGGCGCTGATATTCTCGTCAACAACGCCGGAATCGCAGAGAGCGCGCCGCTTGTTAAAATCACGGACGAGTTCTGGCAGCGCCACCTTTCTATTAATTTGTCGGGAACATTTTATTGTATGCGTGCGGCTCTGCCTGAGATGCTTGAGCGGGGCTGGGGGCGCATCATCAACATGGCCTCCGTCGCGGGCAAAACGGGCGCGCCTTACATTGCAGCTTACTCGGCGTCAAAGCACGGCGTGCTTGGCCTGACCCGCTCTTGCGCGCTCGAAGTTGCGACCAAAGGCATCACCGTCAACGCGATCTGTCCCGGCTACGTCGAAACCGACATGACGGAGCGCGCCATCGAAAATATCACGGCCAAGACAGGCAAATCGGCAGACGAAGCTCGTGCCTTCATCGAACAGATGAGTCCGCAGCAGCGTCTCATCACGCCGGAGGAAGTCGCCGCCCTCGCGCTTCTTCTCGCCAGCCACGAAGGACGCGGCATCACCGGACAGGCAATCAACGTGGACGGCGGCAGCGTGCTATTTTAAGTAGCGGTTAGTGATCAATGTTCAGTTAAAAACAACGTGTCACCTGTTTTTGCTGTTCACTGACCACTGATCATTGACCGCTGACCACTGATTATGTCGTTTAAGTTCATCAACCCTGAATCGCTCGGGCTACCGCGTGGCTACTCCAATGGAGTATTGACTGAGGCTGGCGGCAGGCTGCTTTTCATCGCGGGTCAGATCGCCTGGGATGAGCAGCAAAGAATTGTCAGCACAGATTTCGTCGAGCAGTTCGACCGCGCTCTCGCGAATGTCATTACGGTGGTCACGGAGGCAGGCGGCCACGCCGATGAGATCGCGCGCCTGTTGATTTACGTGACGGACAAGAACGAATATTGCTCGCGCACACGCGAAATCGGTGAACGCTACCGCGCCCGCATGGGGCAGCACTATCCTGCGATGGCGCTCATCGAGGTCAAGAGCCTGCTCGAAGACGAAGCGAAAATTGAGATTGAAGGCATGGCTGTATTCGAGTGACGAGTGACGAGTTAAGACTAGCGGCTCAATGCTGGCGGCTTGTCTCCTGTTCCTGCTCGTCACTCGTCACTTGTCACTCGTCACTGTTTTCTTATGCTTGAACCTAAAAGTTTTCTTTATGAAGCGAAAGACGGCGTCGGTTGGATTACGCTCAATCGTCCGGAGCGGTTGAATGCGCTCACGTTCGAGGTCTACCGCGAGTTGACGGACACGTTCGCCGCTCTGCGCTCTGAGGATGAGGTACGCGCGGTGGTTATCGCGGGCGCGGGGCGGGCGTTTTGTTCGGGCGGCGACGTACACGATATTATCGGCGAGCTTTTCAAGCGCGACATGCAGGGTTTGCTTGAGTTCACGCGCATGACGTGCGAGCTGATCCACAACATCCGCTCTCTGCCAAAACCTGTCATCGCGAGTCTCAACGGTACGACCGCGGGCGCAGGCGCGTGCATTGCTCTGGCGGCAGACATACGCATCGCTGCGCCTGCGGCCAAGATCGCTTTCCTCTTCGTCCGCGTCGGACTTTCGGGCGCGGACATGGGCGCGGCATATCTTCTGCCGCGTCTCGTCGGACTGGCAAAGGCAACGGAGATGCTCTACACGGGTGACTTCGTGTCGGCGGAGGAAGCCGAGAGGATAGGTCTCTACAATCGCGTCGTCGCAGCGGATGAACTCATGGACGCGACGCGAGAGATGGCGATGCGCCTGGCGAATGGCCCTGCTTTCGCCCTCGCGATGACGAAAGAGATGCTCAACCGCGAGATGGATGTGAGCCTCGACACCGCGCTCGAATGGGAAGCTCAGGCGCAGGCCACTTGTATGCAACACCCGGATTACCGCGAAGCCTACGAAGCCTTCGTCGAGAAACGAGACCCGAAATTCAAATTACAGTGACAAGTGACGAGTGACGAGTGACAAGTTAAAACAGGAGCACGCACCCGCTCTCCTGTCTTGCTCTTCTGCTTGTTCTTCTTCATCTTGCTCGTCACTTGTCACTCGTCACTCGTCACTGT
>JACCVS010000149.1 GCA_013698055.1 Acidobacteriota bacterium | reverse complement strand
TGCTGCCAGTCACCACTTCCTTCTTAACCTTAATCGAGATAGCGGCCTGTTTGTTCAACTCTCGCGAGACCGCTTCACCATTCTCTGCTTTGGAGAGCGCCTCCGCGTAAGTCATGCCCGTTCCGGCGAAGAGCTTTTCCATGCCTTCGTCACCGGCAAGAATGATTGGCGGAATCTTGAAAGGCATGGCTGGTGCTTCGCCAAGCGCGACGCGACGGCGACTAAGATACATGTTGATTAAAGAGAACGGCTGCTGCTTCGTTCCGACATTCGCAATAACCAAAGCGGTTGCGCCGCGCCCGATTAAGTTTCTGCCGACAGCCTGTGAGTTGCCATCCTTCTTCCAGACAGCTTCATCCACTCCCTTCGGCTTGCCGTTGAGCATCACAACGATTTTGCCTTTCACGTCTACTCCGGCCAGATCGTCACGCTTAAGCTCGGGAGAGACCACGCCGTAAGTAACGAAAACCAATCCGCCGCTCGCCTCCGACAATTCGGACATATAGGGCGGCGCGGGAATGAAGTCAGCTCCGAACTTGAGCGCCGCGTCTCCGGCCTTAAAAGAAGATTCCGCAAGCGGCTGCGTGCCGCTGAACTTGATGGCTTGATGGTAGCTGCCTGCATCGCCGAGCGGCTTCAGGCCAAGTTTGGCGAATTTGTCAGCGATGTATTTAGCCGCACGCTCGCCGCCTGCTTGAGCCGTTCCGCGACCTTCCATCTCCTTGGCCGAAAGAGCAGCGGTCACTTCTTTAATAGTCTCGACCTTGACGAGCGTGGCGGCTTTCTTCTCTGCCGCTGTCAACGTCGCCGCTGGCTTTGGCGCTACCGCCGTCGCCTGTCCGAAGGCTGGCGAGGTCAGGAGCGCAATTGTCAGCAAGAGAGCAGACAGCTTACGCCACAGATGAATTGAAAAAGGATTCGACTTCATTATTGGTTTCTCCAGACTAACCGAATTACCGAAAGGCGAGTATCTATAATACGCAAAGGAGAGGGAAATAGTTTGACGTGCAAGGATAAGCTCAAAGAATGCAGTCAAACCTTTTCTTGAGCTTATCCTTGCGAACGACTTTTGATGTCTTATAGCTCAACCCGCCGCAACTGTCTCATGCGCTTGCGCCGCTTGCCACGGCGGCAGCGTCTTGCGCGCGGGCTTCTCTTTCTTCAATCCCAATGCCCAGTCCGCCTGCATCAGGGTGTGAATGTCGCGCGTGCCTTCGTAGATGATGGCGGCCTTGCAGTTTCTCAGGTAACGCTCGACCGGATAGTCGTTCGAGTATCCGTTTGCGCCGTGAACTTCGATGGCCATCGAAGCAGCCTTTTCGCTGCGAATGGTCGCCTGCCACTTTGCCAGACTCGTTTCACGCGCGTTCATCTTGCCCTCATTCTTTAAGTGGCCTGCGCGCAGCCAGAGCAAATGAGACATCTGGTAATCGGATTCCATCTCTGCGATCTTTTGCTTGACGAGTTGATGGTTGGCGATCTTCGTGCCGAAAGTCTCGCGCTCAAGGGCGTAAGCGACGGAAGCGTCGCGCGAGGCGCGGATAATGCCGGTTGCTCCCGAGGCGACGGTATAGCGCCCCTGCTCAAGCGCAAACATCGCGATCTTGAAGCCCTCGCCTTCCTCTCCGACCATGTTCTCTTGCGGGATACGAACGTCCTGCAAAGAAAAGTATCCCGTGTTGCCCGCACGGATTCCCATCTTGCCGTGAATCGTGCCTGACGAGAAACCTTTCATCTCGCGCTCGACAATGAAGCATGACATACCCGAATGATCACGCTTGCGGCGCTTTTCTTCATCCGTCCAGCAGAAGAAGAGAAAATTGTCGGCGACATCGCCCAGACTGATCCACATCTTCTCGCCGTTCAAGACCCACTCGTCGCCTTCGCGCTTTGCGGTTGAGCGTGAGCCAACCACGTCAGAGCCTGCGCCCGGTTCCGTCAAGCCGTAGGTCGCCAGCTTTTCGCCCTTGGCCTGCGGCACCAGATACTTCTGCTTCTGCTCTTCCGTTCCCCACGTGTACAGCGTCAAGCTGTTAAGTCCCGTGTGAACGGACATCACGACGCGCATGAACGTATCAACGGCTTCTAGTTCCTCGCAGACGAGGCCGAGCGAAATGTAATCGAATCCAGCGCCGCCGTACTCTTCCGGGATGCAGACGCCGAG
>JACCVS010000117.1 GCA_013698055.1 Acidobacteriota bacterium | reverse complement strand
ATCGTCGCCAACGAAATCGCCCCGTTATCCAAAGGTTGACTTCGGTAACGGGGCGTTTCTTTGTCTGCATCACTTAATGCGTCCGGCTTCGTGCCGAAGCTCAATTTACCTCTGGGGCTGAATGGTGTATTCCCTTGCTGGCCGCTCGACAGGTGCAGGCCGCTCCATAGGCGGCGAAGGCGGTTGACTTGGCTGAGGTTGAGGCGCAGGGGATGGGTTGTTGTTTCCTCCATTACCGTTCCCGCCATTACCATTTCCACCGTTGCCATTTCCGCTGTTACCGTTTCCACCATTTGAGCCGCCGCCCGTCGGCTGTCCATCTCGCGGCCAGTTAGACCCGCCCCCGTTGTTAAAGCCGTTTCCGTAGCTATGTCCGTAAGGAGATGATCCGGCACGCCAGCCTAATGGCAGGAAACAGTAGCTGCGCGTGCTGGAACTGTAGACCCATAAACCGAGGCTTCCGTAGCTGGAAGTTCGTCCCCATCCATACGGGTCATTCCAACTGAAATCATTGAAGGCTGTCAGCAGCGGACGGCGTTGGAGTTGCCGATTGGCACGCGCTAAAGTCTCCGCACGCTCCTTGCTCCAAAGATCAAGCGTGTCCTGCTCCTTCTTATTCAACTTGGCGACTTCTATTACACCGCCACGCCCGACGATGACTTTTCGACCGCCTTTGACTTCGCTCGCCATGCCACCACCTAAAAGCACACGACCTTTTCGCACAAGGATTTCGGTCGTCTCGTTCGGCAAGACATTGAAGCGATAAATTCCACCCTTGATAATCACGGCATTGGCCTGAGGGGTATTGATTCCTATCGCCAATTCCATACCATCCGCGCCGGCGACTTCCACGACAGCGCGGCCTTTAACCAGCTTGACTTGCAGATGATCGAGCGAGGCATCCATCAACTCAAACTCCGAGTTCTCGTCCACGCGCATGTAAGACCCCGGATTAAGCAGCACTTCGACGCGCCCGCCCCTTCCAGTCGTGACGCTATCCCCGGTCTGTAGATCATCAGTCGAAGCCAGTTCCCGTTGCCGTTCATCGCCTTTACGTAGCATCGTGACGTTGCCGGAAACTAAGTTGATCCCGCCCGCCTTCGCAGAGATGAGGTATTTCTCCCTGTTCCGATCCTGCGCCGTTATCGTCAGGCCAAAGGCCAGACATAATACGAGACCGCATATTCTTAAGATATGGCTTGATGCGCTCTTCATTTGAAAACTCCTTTTGAAAGAGACTGCTTGCGACAGCCGAGCGAGATATTCTCTGGTTGGTAGCAGTATTCTAGCACAAGCTAAGGCCAGAACAGCATATCGAGCTTCAAATCGTCGAAACAAAAAAAGTTCTTGACCCGTATAATTGTATGGTGTATAGTAACACTATACAATTTGTGGAGATGGAATTTATGTACATCGTAGTTGACGAAGCCGACCGTCGCCCGATCTACCAGCAAGTGGTTGACGAGATCAAGAATCTGATTGCGCGGGGCGAGTTGCGCGAGGGAACGGCGCTGCCCCCGGTGCGACAGGTGGCGGCTGATCTGGGCGTCAATTTGAACACGATTGCGACAGCTTATCGCGAATTGCAGCGCGAGGGCTTAATCGTCATCCGGCATGGATCGGGAGCAGTCGTCGCATCTAGCACCGCGCAGGAGAAGACGGACGATGAGCTACGCAAGCCTTTGCGCGCCGCGCTCACGCAACTGGTATTGGCCGGGCTGCCGCGTGCGGAGATCATGTCGGTTGTGACGGACGAATTGCGCGGGTTGCTCAAGGGGAAATAGATAGGAGGCCCTGAGATGTCGGAGGCATACATTTTTTTACTGGCGTTTGATCTGCTCATGTTGGGGGTTTTCATGTTCGGGCCTGTGTCGCGCGGCGAGGATGCCTTTTTCGGCGTTCGCGTCCAGAGAGAAGTTTATCGCGGCGAAGGTCGGCGGCTCCTGCATCGTTACTGGTTTTGGCTGGTGATGATCTTCGTTCAGGTAGAGGCCATCGGCCTTATCGTCTCTTTCTACAAAGGGCTGACGGAGGTCGCCGGAATCGCGCCTCGTCTCTTGTTTGTGCCCTGCGCGATGATCTTCTACATCATCTTCTATCGCCAGGCGAAGCGGCTTGAGATAGTTGAAGAGCAGCAGAGATTCGCTTCTTCACTCAAGACGCGGCGTCTGGCCGACTACACGGATCTCGCGCTGGAGATAGCGGTCGTCATGCTCACTGTCGCACCCATTCTCGTGCTGGTCTATTACTATCCGCAGCTTCCCGAACGAATCCCCATGCACTGGAATTGGAAAGGCGAGGCCGATGCCTGGACGCCCAAGAGTTACTTCGCCGTCTTCTCGCTCGCGGCCATGATGATTTATATGCAAGCGTTGCTTCTATTCATCAAGCGCGGGGTGCTCGGCGTGAAGATGACTCTGCCCGCGGAGCATACGCAGGAGTATCTAAGTTTGAAGGAAGCGGCGCTCGCGCTGACCGTCAGATTTATGGACTGGATGCGACTGCTGCTCTGCGTCTTACTGGGAAGCCTCGCTGCCAACATCGCCTTCAGCGCCGTCGAGCATCTACGCTCTCTATCGAGAATCGTCACAGTGGCCGCATGGGGATCAGGCGTGCTGATGTTCATCGCAATTGGGGTGGCAGCGTATCGCTTCTACCGAATTGATCGCCGCCTGAAAATGGAAGTCGGGCGCGTTTATGTGCAGACACAAAGGGACGTGGCGCACTGGTATCTGGGCGGGTTGATTTACTTCAATCGCGAAGACCCGGCGGTGTTCGTCGAGAAATTGGTCGGGTGGGGCTATACCTTCAACATGGGTAACAAGTGGGTCTATCTCTACCTGGCGATCATCATCGCCGTGCCGCTGCTGCTGACCTTCCGGCTGGATCGGATGGGATTGTGGGGATGAGAAGTTATCAACCAAAGGTCGAGCGGGTTTTTCCGCATTCGCGTTATTTACTAACGACGAGAGGTCGGATTACCTTTCGCTTCTGAGGAGGCTTTCGATGAAAAGATTCTTATTTGTAATTCTTCTGTTCAGCCTGACTGCTGTTCTGGCTGTAGCGCAGAACAACGAGGGCGCTATTGATTCCGGCAAGCTGCTGTCCTTTTCCGACGGCAAGCAGATTGGTACGGAGACTTTCACCATCAGGGCTGGCGGCGTGAGCGAGGGCAACGGTTCGCTGACAGTTAATGGTCAGACGATCAACTTAAAATCGAGGACGGAGTACCGTGATACGCACCCCGTTGGTTTCGAGATGGAGGAAGGGTCGAGCACGAAGATGAAAGTCTCAATCAGCGGCAGCGAGGTGAAAATGACTGCCCCGCGAGAGGCCGCCGGACAGACCGATTCGGAAGCGTTGATTCTTGAGAACGGCATCGGATATCACTATCACTTTCTCATCCGGCGCTACGACAAACAGAAGGGCGGCGTGCAGCAATTCAAGATGTTCATCCCTTCGATCATGCAAACTGTCCCGCTCTCGCTTGAGATGAAGGGAGCGCTTAATTCCCTGCCGGAAAAGCCTGCGAAGCTCGAACACTATCGCGCCGTCATCGCAGCCTCAATAAATGCTGACATCGTCACGGACTCAAGCGGCAAGCTCATTCTGATAAGTTTTCCGGCACAGAAAATTGAGGTCGCGCGTGAAGAGTACGCGGCATCGCGTCAAGCGCTGCACGCTGCTCTGGCTGCCGCCCCGAACAGCGCTGGCATTGATTACAGCGCACCGGCAGGCGCGTCATTTACGGCGGAAGAGGTGACAGTGAAGGCAAAAGGCTTCACGCTTTCCGGCACACTGTTGCTTCCCAAAACCGGGGCGCGTCCCTTCCCCGCCGTTATCACCATCACCGGCTCAGGCCAGCAAACGCGCGACGAGCCGATCCCGATTTCCGGGCTGGAAAAATATGCCCTGATGCGACAGATCGCGGAAACTCTGGCGAGTCGCGGAATAGCTGTGCTCAGAGTTGATGATCGTGGCGCGGGAAAGTCCGGGGGCTTTGAGACGGGAATGACCGCCACCACGCTGGACTTCGCAGACGACGTGCGTGCCCAGATCGCTTACCTACGCTCGCGTCCTGAGATTGACCCGAAGCGAATCGCGCTCGTCGGCCACAGCGAAGGCGGCAACATCGCGCCGATGGTTGCTGCGGGCGACCCGCAGATTGCGGCCATCGTGATTATGGCCGGAAGCGCCGTTCGCGGCGATCAAATCAGCATCGCGCAGATGAGCGAAGCCCTCGAAGGCAACACGACCATGTCGGCGGAAGAGAAGAATAAGCAGCGCGCCGAGCAGCGAGAAATTATTCTAGCGGTAATCGCGGGCGGCGATTTGTCGAAGTATCCGGCGCAGGTACGCCTGCCGTGGATCAAAGAATTCTGGACTTACGACCCACTGCCGACTATTCGAAGGGTGCGTCAACCGATTCTCGTTCTGCACGGCGCGCTTGACCGTCAGGTCGCAGCCGATCAAGCCGGGATGATTGAGCAGGCGGCACGCACCGCAGGCAACAGGGACGTGACCGTGCGCGTCCTTCCGAGCCTTAACCACCTGTTTCTCCCTTCAAAGACCGGAGCGTTCAGCGAATACTCAACGCTTGAGACGAGCGTCGTGGGCGATGACGTGTTAAAGCCTTTGGGAGATTGGCTGGCGGCCAAACTCAAGGTCAAAGGTAGCAAGTGAACACATAAAAGACAGAACAAGTGAAAAAGGCAGAAGGCGATGATGAAGAGCGTGCTCTTCATC
>JACCVS010000097.1 GCA_013698055.1 Acidobacteriota bacterium | reverse complement strand
GTTCCGCTGAACGCGCTCAATGCTTTTTCGGCATTCTCGCGTGTCAGGCGGGCACGCGCCGCGTCAATCTCTTCGGGATGCTCGGCGATTTCGGCCAGCACGGAGACGCGGTCGGCGTTGACTTCGACGAAGCCACCGGAGACGTGCAGGCGATGCGTCGCGCCCCCTTGCATATAAGAGAGCACGCCTGTCTGTAGCTGTGAGATGAGCGGCGTATGACCCGGCAAAATGCCAAGCTCACCGTTCAAGCCGGGAACATTGACCGAATCCACCGCCTCTGCGATCACGCGGCGTTCAGGTGTGACGACTTCTAAATTGATTTGTTCAGCCATGATAAGACAGTGACGAGTGACGAGTGACAAGTGACGAGCAAGAGCAAGCATTTAACTTGTCACTCGTCACTTGTCACTTGTCACTGTTTTTCATCCTTGCGCGGCCATTGTTTTCGCTTTTTCCTGTGCTTCTTCGATTGTGCCGACCATGTAGAAAGCCTGTTCGGGCAAATCGTCATGCTTGCCGTCAACGATCTCGCGGAAGCCGCGCACGCTATCTTCGAGCTTGACGTACTTTCCTTTAAGGCCGGTGAACTGCGCGGCGACGAACATCGGCTGCGAGAAGAACCTTTGAATCTTGCGCGCGCGCGAGACCGTCAATTTGTCTTCGTCCGACAATTCGTCGAGGCCGAGAATGGCGATGATGTCCTGCAAATCTTTGTAGCGTTGCAGAATCTGCTTCACGTCCTGCGCCGTCCGGTAATGCTCTTCGCCGACGATGCGCGGGTCGAGAATGCGCGAGCTGGAAGAGAGCGGGTCAACCGCCGGATAGATTCCGATCTCGACGATCTGGCGCGAGAGCGCGGTGACGGCGTCGAGGTGAGCGAACGTGGTCGCGGGCGCGGGGTCTGTGTAGTCGTCCGCCGGAACGTAGACGGCTTGAATCGAAGTGACAGCGCCAGTCTTTGTTGAAGTGATGCGCTCCTGCATCTCGCCCATCTCAGAGGCGAGGTTAGGTTGATAGCCCACAGCCGAAGGCATACGTCCCAGCAGAGCCGAGACTTCAGAGCCTGCCTGCGTGAAGCGAAAGATGTTGTCAATGAAGAGCAGCACGTCGAGTCCCTGATCGCGGAAATACTCTGCGACCGTCAGCCCTGAAAGCGCGACGCGCAGGCGCGCTCCCGGCGGCTCCGTCATCTGGCCGTAGATGAGCGCGACCTTTGACTGCTCGATGGCCTTCATGTCCACCTTCGTCATGTCGAACTCGCCGGTCTCCTCCATGTGCTTGTTGAAAGCATCGCCATACTGGATGACGTTGGATTCGACCATCTCGCGCAAAAGGTCATTGCCCTCGCGCGTTCTCTCGCCGACGCCCGCGAAGACGGAAAAACCCGAGTGCGCTTTGGCGATGTTGTTAATCAACTCCATGATGAGCACGGTCTTGCCAACGCCTGCGCCGCCGAACAGTCCAATCTTACCGCCGCGCAAGAAGGGCTGAATCAGGTCAATGACCTTGATGCCCGTCTCGAACATCTGCAACTCGGTTGACTGCTGGTCAAAATCCGGCGCATGACGGTGAATCGCGTAACGCTGCTCATATTTGACATCGCCGAGATTGTCCACCGGATCGCCGATGACATTCATCACACGCCCCAATGTGCCTTCGCCAACGGGCACGGTGATGGGGCCGCCCGTATCAATCGCTTTCATTCCGCGCACCATGCCGTCAGTCGGCAGCATCGAGACAGCGCGGACGCGGCTTTCGCCGAGGTGTTGCTGAATTTCGCAGACGACATCAATCGGCGTCGGCACGTCGAATCCTTCCGAGACGATGCGAATCGCCTGGTAAATCGGTGGCAGATGCTTCTCTTGAAATTCCACGTCAACGACGGGGCCGATAATCTGCACGACGCGACCCACGTTCTGGCCGTTGGTGCTCGCATTTCCATTGGGCGTAGCCATACTTTTCTAGTCAACTCCTCTAAAGATAAGCCTCATGAAGGCGAAAAACTGGTAGGATTAAAAGACGGTCAAGATAGCATACGGTTCGCATCTTTGGCAAAGAGCGTTTCGTGCAGGCTTTTTGTTGGAACGATTGCGCCCTACGGCTCGTATCCCCTTGTCATCAAGGCCGTCAAACGAGAACTCTCTGCTCTTAATCACGCTCGGAAAATTTCAATCCACGAACCTTATGCAAGAGGGTTCGACTCTTCATGGAGGCACACGGTGAAAAAATACAGGTTCGCAAGCTATAGTTTGATAATCATCTCGTTGTTGCTCGTTTCGCTTCAGCAAATCAATGCTCAGGGAGCGAAAAGCGTTTCCGAGAAATCTTACGTGCAAGCCCGGCGCGTGCTCGACGCAGGGATTGAAGCGCTCGGCGGGCGCGAAGCTATCGGCAAGATAGAAGACCTTTCGCTGAAATTCTCCGGCATCAATTACGCCAGAAATCAGAGCTTAAGCCCTGACACGGCATATTTTCGGGGAACCGTGGAAGGAGCAATGACGCTTGACACGAAAGGCAACCGGGTCATTTTCGAACAGGCTTCCACCTTGCCCGGCTTCAGGTTTCACAACCGGCAGATTATCAAGGGCGAGAAAGGTCTCGTCTTCGACATGGAAGCGAAAACGGCGAACACTTTTACCAACCCTAACGCCATCGCCAATATCGGGCGCTCAAGATTCCCGCACGTCATGTTGATGACGGCATCGGAGCGCGCGGCGACCCTGCGCTTCCTCGGGCAGGAGGATTTCGACGGCAAGAAACAGAACGTCATCATCTTTTCGACTTCGGACGGAACACAGTGGACGCTCTACTTCGACGCCGCAACGAACCTTCTGACGAAGTTTGAGAATCTGGACACGGACTCTCGCGTTGGCGATGTCGCGCAGGAATTTATCATTCCCGGCTATATGAGCGTCGGCGGCGTGAAAATTCCGACGGGGCGAATCATCAAGCGTGGCGGCGAGGTCATACAGGACTTCAAAGTCTCTGACGTGCAGATCAACACGCGCCCGGCAGAGAGCGCATTCGAGCGCGCGCAGGGCTTTGAAGATTTACCGGCAAACAACCCGACGCCGACGCCGATTGTGGTCGAGCTGGCGAAGGACGTGTATCTCGTGCAGGACGCGGCCAATGGCTACAACGTGATGTTCGTCGCGATGAACGATTACATCCTTGTGGCCGAAGCTCCGATTAACGAAGGAACTTCGCGGCGAGCGATGGCGAAGATTAAGGAGACCGTACCCAACAAGCCCATCAAGTACATCGTTGCGACTCACTTTCACGATGACCATTCGGGCGGCATCCGCACCTACATGGCCGAGGGTGTGACGCTCGTGACGACTCCGGGCAACAAGGGATACTTTGAGGCTGTGGCGAAGGGTGTCCGCACGATCGCCCCGGATGCTCTTGCGTTGAAGCCGCGCCCGCCCGTCATCGAAATCGTCCAGAACATGAAGCGAGTCTTCACGGACGATCAGCATACAGTCGAGCTTTATGACATCGGCGCGGGGCCGCACACCAAAGAGATGCTGATAGTCTATCTGCCCAAAGAGAAGCTCGTCTTTCAGGGCGATTTGCTCAATTTGCCGCAGGCGGGCACCACCATCATCACACCGGGAAACGAGACAACGGTTCACTTCGCCGACAGGCTCAAAGCGCTCGGACTCAACGTCGAAAAGATCGCGGCGGTTCATGGCAGGACGGGAACGATGGATGATCTTCGCGTCGCAATTGAAAAATTCAAAGCACTAAAGTAGGACAGCAGTTAAGCCCCGTCAGGGGCGAATGATGATAGCCCGGCACTGAAGTGCCGGGCTATTATCAAAGGTCGCTTGCGGGACTCATCAATCTCTAGTGCTGTTGCCCGCTCATCCTTCTTCTGAATCAATGCGAATCTTCATGCGGCGGAGCGTGCGCATGTCTTCATCCGTTAATTCGAGCGCGGCCTCTTCCTCGCCCGCTGCTTCTTCCGCATGTTCGCGCAAGGCAATCTCTAAACGAAGCGTCAACTCCATCTCGTAACCGGCTTCGCGCAGGCGCTCGATGGCATCGGCTACTTGCGAAGATTTCTCGACCGCCAAGTTGATGGCCGTGCCCAATTCGTGGACGATCTGTTTGGCTTCGTCGTTAATTTCCAAGATATTCTCAACCACGCAAAGGTTCAGTTTGAAGCGATGAACTGTTTATTGTTGAGCGCGATGCTAAGCGACAAATGCGCTTCCGGTCAACTGGTGACGATTCATCGGAACAGCCGAAATTGCGGCGCTCATACTCACTATGTTAGGCTGCAATTACACGCGCCCTAAGAGCATTCACATTAAAACGCCTTCGCAAGCGTCGAACCATCATGGCTACAAAAACCATCACCGAGCGTCGAGAGCGTTTCGAGACACCTTCCGGTATCGAACTGCCCGCGGATTTCAACCAGTTGAACACGGAAGCAGTGGACTATGACAGGGATTTAGGCCAGCCCGGCGAGTACCCTTATACGCGTGGCATCCGCCAGAGCATGTATCGCGGTCGTTTCTGGACGATGCGGCAGTACGCCGGATACGCGACTGCCGAAGAATCCAACGCGCGCTACAAATACCTGCTCGCGCACGGCACCACAGGGCTATCCGTCGCCTTCGATTTGCCGACGCAGATCGGCCTGGACTCAGACGACCCGCTGGCGGTAGGCGAAGTCGGCAAAGTCGGCGTCGCGATTAATTCAATTGAAGACATGCAGCGACTGTTTGACGGCATCCCGCTTGATTCAGTTTCGACTTCGATGACGATTAACGCGACGGCCTCGACTTTGCTCTCTCTCTATCTGGCTGTCGCAAAGCGGCAGAGCATAGGTTTCGATAAAATCAGCGGCACCATTCAAAACGACATTCTGAAGGAGTACATCGCGCGCGGGACATACATCTATCCGCCGAAGCCTTCCCTGCGCCTGGTGACGGACACCTTCGCTTTCTGCGCGCGCGAAGTTCCAAACTGGAATACGATCTCGATTAGCGGCTATCACATCCGGGAAGCCGGTTCGACCGCTGTACAGGAAGTCGCCTTTACGCTTTCCGATGCCATCGCTTATGTGGAAGCTGCGCTTGGTACAGGATTGAAGGTAGACGAATTTGCGCCACGCCTCTCCTTCTTCTTCAACTCGCACAACAACCTGCTGGAAGAGGTCGCGAAGTTTCGCGCCGCACGAAGATTGTGGGCGCGAATCATGCGTGAACGCTTTTATGCGCGCGATCCGCGTTCTCTGATGCTGCGCTTTCACACGCAGACGGCAGGCTCTTCGCTGCTGGCCCAGCAGCCGGAGGTCAACGTCGCCCGCACCACGATTCAGGCGCTGGCCGCTGTGCTTGGCGGCACGCAGAGTCTGCACACCAATGCGATGGATGAGGCGCTGTCGCTCCCGACCGAAAGGGCCGCGCGCGTCGCGCTCCGCACGCAACAGGTCATCGCGCATGAATCAGGTGTGGCCGACACGGTTGACCCGCTCGCGGGTTCTTACGTCATTGAGGAATTGACGAGCGAGATAGAGCGTCGCGCCGTTGCTTACATCGAAAAGATAGATGCGATGGGCGGGATGCTGCGCGCCATTGAGACTGGCTACGTTCAGCGCGAAATTCAGGATGCGGCCTACGCATACCAGCGCTCGATTGAGACGGGTGAGCAACAAATCGTCGGCCTCAATGCTTTTCAAATTGACGAAGAAACGAACATCCCTCTTTTGCGCGTTGATCCGGTTATCGAGCAGGCGCAGGTCGAGCGCGTCCGCGCCCTTCGTGAGCGGCGCGATGGTGAGGCTGCCGAGATGGCGCTCGTCCGATTGGAAGAAGCAGCGCGCGGCACAGAGAACATGCTGCCGCGCATCCTCGCCTGCGTCGAGTCGGACGTGACGGTCGGCGAGATCAGTCACCGCCTCCGCCGCGTCTGGGGTGAGTACAAAGAGGCTGTGACGGTGTAGAGCCAGCGCGACGGTATGGATAA
>JACCVS010000090.1 GCA_013698055.1 Acidobacteriota bacterium | reverse complement strand
GAGCAATTCACGCACGGGCAATTCACATTCTGCGTGGCGCGCACGCTCAAGCATCCCGGTCGTCTCGTCCCAGTAGCGGCGGTTGACGAGCTGTAGCTGCGAGAGAGCCTCAAACTCACGCCACTCGTCGCTTCTGGTCAGAACTTCAATCTGCTCGCGGCGATTATTGTCATGCAGCGTCTCGTCATGCGTCTTCGCGTAATGCTCCGTGTAACGCGCGTGGAATTCGCGCCACAGAAGGTTAAAGCGATTGACGGATTCTTCATTAAAGAGATTATGAATGTCTCCGGCTATTGCCAGCAGTTCGCGGCGCGCGCTTTCTATTTCGTCAATTTCAGTCGGTTCGGCCAGGCTGAGATAGTTATGCGTGCGCGTTCGCTCGGGCAGTTCTTTGATGAAGCCCGTCAGTTGCGCGAGCCGTTCGCTGCTTCGCTCAAGTTTCTCGGTTGAATTGCCGAAGATATCTGCCACACGCTGTAAGCCTTCTTCAAGCGAGGTGTTCTTTGAGAGCGCAGCATCAATTGCGATTGCCGCATTGCCAAAGCTCTTACGCACAGCCTCCGCCAGATTCCAAACGCGCGTCGTCAAACCTTCATCCGCCAGCGCGTCGAAGTTTTTCAGAGGATTGTCGGCGCGCCACGCCTTGAGCCAGTCGGCGAGAGCATCGCGCACCAGATCGCGCGCATCCGGTTCACCGAGCGATGCGGGCACCTGGCGCATCGTCAGCCGGGATGCCCACTCGGCCAATTCTTCGTCACTCAAAGTCACAGGCCGAAGCGTCAGCGGCTCGCTTGTCTCATCGCTCTCTTCAGTGTCCTGGTCAATTTCGTCAACTGCCGGGGCGATAACTGCGACGGGCGCGATGATGTTGAAACGATAACGAGCTTCGCTTTCATCTTCGCTTCTCAGCAGAGAGCCGGAAGACGCGGTCTGGGCGAAGATGTTAAGCATGTTTTCAATGCGTTCGATGGCGGCGGCTGGGTGCTGCTCGTCGTAAAGCAACATTGCCGCGCCAAGCTCGCGCGCCGTCGCACCGCGCCCGTCGAGCGAGAGGATGAACAATCCCTTCAAGACCAGTCTGGCCTGAAGCCGCTGCATGATGGGAACCTTCGAGACGCCTTGAAGAGCCAGATGATCGTAAGCCGCCAGAGCATCTTTCAAACTCGCCGCGAGTCGCAAGCCCCTTTCCGTGCGGTCGAACAATTCGTCCAGAACGACGAGCGAGAGTGCCGGGCGATTGACGGCGTGTGCGCCAGCGGCGGCGGCGAAAGGCAGGAAGGCGAACGTCGGCACATAGAGCCTGACCGCCGAGGCCACATCGGCAATCATCGGGTGCATCGGGTAGATGGCGGCAAAGCGCGGCTCGCTCCAGTTGAAGCCTGGCACAGCGGTTCTAAGCGTCCTGTACATCTCGCGGATCGCTTCCCGCGACTGCGCGTTCTTCTGAAAAAGATGTGTGTCCGTAATTCTGTAAAGATGCTCGGGGTCGAGATAGTCTATCTGGAACGTGTCGGAAAGAGCGACGTTCGCGCCGTCCGCGCTCGCGATGTCGTCATCCAGCGCCAGAGCGATGAAGACACTTAAGTCCCGCGCGGTGTTCGCAAGCTCGCTCAAGAGCAACCCGTCGTCGCGCTCGACACGGTTCTCGCGCTCAAACGCCGTGTCAATCACCAGCACGAGCGGCATGTCTGACATGCCCGCACTGAAAGCGAGCATCTTGGCAGGCTCTGTTCTCCACATCTCCTCCTCGCCGCCAAGCGCTTCGCTTAATTCTTCCTGAAGCGTGGGGCGGGTGCCTCGCTCGACCCGCGCAACCCTGTAGCGCCCGCTTTTAAGATTGCTGGCGCTCGTGGCGACGTGGGCGTCCGCGACTGACCGGCGATATTCCGGCAAAGAGGCGAGCGCACCGAAGGCTGCGAGCATGTGGCTTTTGCCAACGCCGCGCGATCCAGCCAGAGCGCGAGCCGTGCCTTGATTGGGCTTGAGGTCTGCGAGCGCATCGAGCCAGCGCGCGAAAAGGTCTGAGGTGGCATCCGTGAACAGGTAAGAGTCCAGCGAGCGCGCCGGGTCGTCAGAGTAGTTGTGAACCTCTGTGAACGCCCGAGTTTCGACTAAATCCTTGATCTTCTCTTGCGCGCGCTTCAAGTACACTCTCCGGGAAGAAAACAGGTTGTGAGGCCGCTCTTAGTTGGACTGTAGCACGCACCGGTGCGGGGTGCAATATTTATGCTTTTTCCAGCTCTTGCTGTATAATAATCGCCACCCCCGGACACACATTTTAAGCCAGGCTCGATGGTTGAAGTTTTACCACAAGACGAGCGCAACCCTCTTGTCGCGCAGGCGCATCAAAGCCCTGCGCGCCGATAAAGACAGTCCTAAACGGTCAGCGTTGACCCGAAACCGAGCAGCCGCGCGCTCCTCTTGTTAACTGATAAGGAAGAAAATGTTTTCGCCATGATCTCATCCAGACATGGCTTGATGCGGTTTTGGAGAGCAAGCTCACGGATGCGTCGAGCGGCTTGTCGGATAAATCGCCCCGGTGCTTACAAGTTTTTGGAGGCTTTCACAATGAATAATCGCTTCTCCCGCGTCATGACAGCTCTCGTGCTCGGTTTTAGTTTGTGGACGAGCGCCATCGGCGTCATCGCCCTTCCCGCCCCGCAGCAGCAGCAGGACCCGAAGCAGACCGCAACGACAGCCCAGCAGGATTCTAAAAATAAGCAGGATAAGAAATCGCAGACTCCGCCGACGACGAGCGCACCCGGTACGGGCAAGCGGCTCTCGCAGGATGAAGACCCTTCCATGATAGGCAAACGCAAGATCAACGGCGGCTTCTTCAACTGGATGGCGATGGGGATGGAAAAAGAGGTCGCGCTTGGCCGCTATCTGGCAGCCGAAATAGATCGGGAAGCGAAGTTCGTTGACGATCCCATCATCACCGAGTACGTCAACCGCGTCGGCCAGAACATTGTCCTTCATTCAGACGCCAAAGTGCCGTTCACAATCAGAGTGATTGACTCCGACGAGGTCAACGCTTTCGCCCTGCCCGGCGGATTTTTCTACGTCAATAAAGGCTTGATTCTTGCCGCCGACAACGAGGCGGAGCTGGCGGGCGTGATGGCGCATGAAATCGCTCACGTCGCGGCGCGTCATGCCGTCGAGAATCAAGCGAAGGCTACGCTCGCCGAATACGGATTGATGGCTGGTTCTATCTTCCTCGGCGGCATTCCCGGAATGATCATCAATAACGCGGGGCCGCTGGCCGCACTTCTCGGCTTCATGAGGTTCAGCCGTGGCGCAGAGTCCGAAGCAGACAAACTCGGCGTGCAGTATCTGTACGCATCCGGTTATGACCCGAACGCGCTGGCGACGATGTTCGAGAAGCTCTCGGCAAAGAACAAGAAGAAGCCCGGCACTATCTCCAAGCTCTTCGCTTCGCACCCGCAGCCGCCCGAGAGGCGCGCGGCATCGCTCACGCTCGTGTCCAGATTCCCGGAGCGCGAAGAGTACACCATCAGCACCTCCGAGTTTCAGAAGGTGAAGGGTCGCTTGCTGAGGATGTCCAACGCGAAAGCCTCGACCGCTGGCAACATCGCCGGCACTGACGACGGAGCGCCCGGACGCCCGACCTTGAAGCGCCGTCAGCCGCCCGCGCCCGAAGGCTCAACGGGAACATCGGATAGCACAACTGCTCCGTCCGACCAGAAACCGGCTGATCCGCCGAAATTGAAGCGCAACACGAGTGATGCGCCGACAACACAGCCGAAGTCAACGCCATAAGCGTTAACCGGCAGGCAGAAGAAACGAGAGGCTCCCGCGCAACTGAATGCTTGGGAGCCTCTCGGTCTGTCAAGACTACCGTACTGCACCATTAAGCAGGTAGACTAATGAATATGAAAACAAAACTTCCGTTTATATTTCTTTTCCTCTTTGTTTTCGCGTCCAACGCTTTCGCGCAGCAGGAAGCCAGGAAGTTCGACGAGATGGGGCACCTTTATTGCGACGATGCCAAAGCGCGGCTGGATAATTTGGGTGTACAACTGCAACAAGACCCAACGACGAAGGGCTATATCATCTTTTATGGCGGGAAAGGTTATCCGATTGCCGTTTATAACAAGAGAGCGAAACGGTATCTGACGGTGCAACTTTTACCGCGACGCGGAGAAGCCAGAGCGCGAATGGCACCTTGGATAGACTATTTAATCAGTAATAGAGGTCTTGATGCTTCGAGAGTCGAACTGATTGACGGCGGCTACCGCGAAAAACCGATGATGGAGTTCTGGATCGCACCGTCTGGCGCAAAGCCTCCGACTCCGACTCCAACGCTAACCGAAAAACAGATTAAGTTCAGGAAAGGTAGAATTAAACGGAGCGAGTTTGTTTGCGAAGTTTGAGGTCAATCTTAAGCCAAGTGATTATTTGCTTTCGCACAAGAGCAGGACTTAGCCCTGCCGCCTTTAACTTGACAATTTTCTGAGCATTTCGGTATTCTACTCGTTCGCGCTCAAGACGCTTATTTCAGAGAGAGTCATCTATGTCAACATACTTTCCTAGCGGCAAGGGACTTGCCGACAATCGCAAATGGTACGTCGTTGATGCGGCGGGGCAGACGGTCGGACGGCTGGCAACGGAAGTCGCCAGCATCCTCAATGGCAAGCGCAATCCACAGTGGACGCCTTTCATGGATATGGGCGACCACGTCATCGTGATTAACGCGAGCCAGGCTGTCTTCAAAGGATCGAAGATCGAGCAGAAGATTTATCGCCGCCACACGCTTTATCCCGGCGGACTGCGCGAGGTCACTGTTAAAGAGCAGTTTGAGAAGCACCCGGAGCGCGTCATCGAGTCGGCGGTCAAAGGTATGCTGCCGAAGACGAAACTGGGCAAGGCGATGGCTAAAAAGCTAAAGGTTTACAGGGACGCCAACCACCGCCACGCCGCTCAAAAGCCCGAACCCCTCGAAATCACCTCCGGCCAAATTCACGGATAAAATTTGAAGCATTAGATTAGAAGGACAGAGAATACTGTGGCTGAGATTCAATATTACGGAACAGGACGACGCAAAAGCGCCACGGCGCGCGTCTATTTGCGACCCGGCGCGGGCGAAGTCAAGATCAACAAAAAGGCGTTCGAGCAGTATTTCCCGAACGAAACGCTGCGAATGATTATTCGCCAGCCCTTGCAGTTGACCGAGACGACCGGAAAGTTCGACATTCTCATCAACGTGATGGGCGGCGGCCCCGCGGGACAGGCCGGAGCGATTCGCCACGGCATCACGCGCGCCCTGATGGAATTTAACGCCGACTTGCGCCCGGCACTAAAACACGCTGGCCTTGTCACGCGCGACCCCCGCATCAAAGAGCGCAAGAAGTACGGACAAAAGGGCGCACGCAAGCGCTTCCAGTTCTCGAAACGATAAGAGCAGTGACAAGTGGCGAGTTACGAGTGACAAGCAAAACGTCTTTAACTCGTAACTTGTCACTCGTAACTCGTCACTGTATTTCCATTGTCGCCTGCCTTGATTGGTTGCTCCCCTATTTGGGGAAGTCACTGCGGCGGCGGCGAGTACATTAAACCAATTCACGCAAAGGAGATTTACTTTTGGCTTCGGTTACGATGAAAGAATTGCTGGAGGCTGGCGTACACTTCGGCCACCAGATCAGGCGCTGGAATCCGAAAATGAAGGAATACATTTTCGGCGAGCGCAACGGCATTTACATTATTGATCTACAGAAAACGCAGCGCATGTTTCGCGACGCCATCCAGTTCGTCACGAACGTGGTGGCCGAAGATCGCGGCAAGACCGTGCTCTTCGTCGGCACGAAGCGCCAGGCGCAGGACGCTATCCGGGAAGAGTCTGAGCGCGCCGGGATGTACTACATCAATCAGCGCTGGCTCGGCGGCCTGCTGACAAACTTCCAGACCGTTCAGAAATCCATCAAGCGTCTCAAAGAGCTTGAAGCAATGCAAACGGATGGTCGCGCCGAGAAACTGACGAAGAAAGAAAACATCAAGCTCGACCGCGAGCGCGAGAGCCTCAACAAGAATCTTTCCGGCATCAAGATGATGACTCGCTTGCCCGACATCATCTTCATCATTGACGTTCGCAAGGAAGAGATTGCCGTCGCGGAAGCAAACCGTCTGGGCATTCCGGTTGTCGCAGTCGTTGACACAAACTGTTCGCCTGAAGGAATTGATTACATCATTCCCGGCAACGACGACGCCCTGCGCGCTGTCCGATTGTTCGCTTCGCGCATTGCCGACGCTGTTCTTGAAGGTCAGCAAATGATCGCCGAAGGCGCAGACGCAGCAGCAGCGGAAGGCGACGCGCAACAGACAGAGGCGGCAGAAGGAAACGGTGACGG
>JACCVS010000067.1 GCA_013698055.1 Acidobacteriota bacterium | reverse complement strand
TAACAACGACAGCGGGTTGCAGCCTTTTCATTCTGACTTCTGGATTCGGGCTCCTGAATTCTGCTTTTTCTTATGACCTTACGCACAAAACTTTTAGCAGGGTATCTGATTTTCATCGCCGCACTTGGGGTGCTCGGTGGGTGGAGCGCGTGGCGGCTGCTTGAGATGGGTGACGTTTCACGGCGCATCATCTCGAACAATTACGACTCGGTGCTCGCCGCGCAGGAGATGAAAGAGAGTCTTGAGCGGCAGGATTCAGCGGCTCTTTTCGCGTTGCTTGGCGCGAGTGAGCGGGCTAGGGCGCAAATGCGCGAGCATCGTTCGCGCTTCGACGATAACTTTCAGAAAGCCGCGAATAACATTACGGAGCCGGGTGAGGCTGAGGTCATTGAGACGATTCGCCGCGAACGCGATGCTTACTACCAGATGTTCGACGCTTTTCTTACGAGAGTAAATGCCACGAAAAGTAATGCTCCGGCGACAAGTCCGGCTACGCAGAGTGAGGAATCCGCCGAGCGCAGCGAATATTTCTCACGGCTCGAACCGCAGTTCAACAAACTGCGCGCCGACTGCGATCAACTCTTGCAACTAAACCAGCAAGCGATGCTCGCCAAGTCAGAGGCTGCCGGTGGTGTGGCCCGCCGTTGGTTCTACCTCACACTGCTGATGGCGGGCGTGCTTGTTGGAGCCGGTCTCATTCTAGCTTTTTTCCTCGCCAATCGAATCGTCGAGCCGCTCCGCCAATTGACCGCGACGACCGCCAGGATCACTGGCGGCGACCTCGATGCAAAAGTTGAGACTACTTCTCGCGACGAGGTGGGAGTGCTGGCCGCAGAATTCAACCGGATGGCCGAGCGCATCCGCACCTTGCGCCAGTCCGACATGGGTAAACTCGTCATCGCGCAACAGACCACTGAAGCAGCGATAGATTCTCTTTATGATCCGGTCATCGTCACGAACGCCGAAGGGTGCGTGACGAAACTCAATCCGGCGGCTGAAGAAATTTTCGGCACCGAGGCAGAGAGTACGGGCAAGCACATCGGCGAAATCGCGCGCGACACGCGCATCGCCGGAGCCGTCGCCGAAGCATTGAGTTCGAAACGTGCGCTCGCAGGCGAAGGTGCGGCATCCGTGCTGCCGCTCGCGGTGGACGGCTCTGAACGCGCGTTTCGTTTACGCACCACACCGATGCGCGACAACGAGCAGCGGCTGGTCGGAGCCGTCACACTGCTTGAAGACATCACACACCTGCGCGAGATTGATCGCATCAAGTCGGACTTCATCGCCACCGCTTCGCATGAGCTGCGGACGCCTCTCACGAGCGTCCAGATGGGCGTGCATCTACTGCTCGAAGGCGCGGTTGGAGAGTTAACTGACAAGCAGACGGAAGTACTCGCGGCATGTCGTCAGGATTGCGACCGTTTAGAAAAATTGATGCGCGATCTTCTCGACCTCTCAAAGATCGAGGCGGGCGAGAGCAAGCCGCAGCTTGTGTCCGTCAGCGCCAAAAAATTGATTGGTAGCGCCGCCGAAGCCTTGCGCCCGCAAGTGGAAGCGAAGGAGCTTCAGCTAAAAATCGTCATCCCGCTTGATCTCCCCGGCGTACTCGCCGACCGCACACAGATCGAGCGCGTCATCGGCAATCTCGTCAGCAACGCCATCCGCTACACGGGGCGCGGCGGTGAACTTCAGATCGAGGCGGCGCGGCGCGACCACACGGTCGCCGTCTCCGTGTGCGATACCGGAAGCGGCATCCCGTCGGAATACCTGCCGCATATCTTCGATAAGTTCGTCCAGGTGCCGGACGCGCCGACGGGCGGCGCAGGTTTAGGGCTGGCCATCTCGAAATCAATCGTCGAGGCGCACGGTGGGCAGATCAGCGTGCAATCAGAATTAGGGAGCGGCACAACCTTCACTTTCACCCTGCTGGTCGCAGGCTTTGTTACATCGAAGTGAGGCTTGAAACATAAGTAAACGAGTGCAGTTGCCTGAAGTGAATCCGTAAGACTAGGTAGAGACTCAGAAAGTTCCTCAAGGATTTGCAGGCGCTCTGAATTAAGGTCTACTGAGCGAAAGTTGTTTGTGTTAATCTTGCTCACTCCAAGCTCTGAACTTTAACTTTTGGCGACGCGCTGGTGACGCTCTCCGGCGCGTCCACCCTGCGGTGACGAGGTGGTG
>JACCVS010000029.1 GCA_013698055.1 Acidobacteriota bacterium | reverse complement strand
GGGAAACAACTCAATAGCCTTCCTATTGGCGAAGATAATAGTATGGCTGTATCACCCATTGCCGCAGGCAAGACGCTGGCAGTCACTACCCGGCATGGGCTTATTGCTTTTTCTCGACCCGGTTAGGGATTTTCCAAATAACATATCCGGGCTTACTAAATGCTTAAGAACTTCGTCTGCGAAACAACACTCCCAAGCGCAAAAGCAGCCCGTGCAGAACATAAATTGAAACGAAGATCAGCAGGACATATTCCGAGAAAAGGTAGATGAGCATTCCAACGGCGGCAACTAACAAAATCGCCAAGCGTGCGCTCCGACTTCCTGTCCCAAATGTCTTTAAGCTGGAATAACGAAGCGTGCTGACCATCAAAGCTCCAAGGCAACCTACCAGTGCCATCATGAGGCCACTGTAAAGATGGGAGTAGCGTGGCTCGTAATGGATCAGGGGCATTGGGGAGAAATGTATAATTGCAGCAATGAGAGCTGCGGCGGGTGGAATAGGAAGCCCTATGAAATTCTTTTTATCAACCTTAGCGACTCCTTCCGCGAGGATACGCGGGCGCGCTGCTTGAACATTGAAACGTGCCAAACGGAATGCCCCACACATCAAATACATGAACGAAAGAAACCATCCGAGCTTATGCGACCAACTACCTTCGGCTAAGGCCGAGCCATATCCCCAAGCATAAGCAAGCACAGCCGGAGCAATCCCAAACGTTAGAACATCTGCTATCGAATCGAATTGGACACCGATTTCAGTCGTTGTCTTTGTCATGCGCGCAATACGACCATCCAACATATCAAACAAAACAGCCCAACAGATGGCCTTCGCGGCGTTGTCGAAATGTTCAGCCGCCCGCTGTAAGTCAGCGGCGTTGCCATCATCAACCAACTGAAACCCACGCAACGATGCCATCACAGCAAAGAACCCCATGCTGATATTTGCCGCCGTAAAAGCCGATGGGATCAGGTATAAACCCTTTTTTATGCCGCGCCGCTCAGGATTACCGGTTTCCTGCCCCGCGCTTGGCTGTTGCTGTGGAGATGTCACTGGACAATCCTCCCGATAACCGTCGCTCCGCCACGCACGCGCATTCCTTCACTCACTTCAATTTGAACATTCGGGGGCAGGATAAGATCAGTTCGTGAGCTGAACTTAATCAGACCGATTCGCTCGCCGAGCGCCACTTCATCGCCCGCGCGCTTCCAGCAAATAATTCGCCGGGCCAACACCCCGGCAATCTGTTTGCACACAACCGTCAACTCTTTGCCCTGGATCGTCAACGCGTTTTGCTCATTGACGAGACTTGAATCCTCTTTTGTTGCCATCAAAAACTTACCCTGAGTATATGTCACATCAGAAATCGTTCCGGCTATGGGCGAGCGATTGATGTGCACATCAAGAGGAGAAAGAAAGATGCTGATGACTACGGATGAACTTGCTTCGCCCGGAATGAGAGGGCGAACCCGCGTGACGCGCCCATCTGCCGGCGAGACAATAACCCCGTCTTCGGTTGGAGCGGTTCGCTGCGGGTCGCGAAAGAAATACGCCATGAATCCGGCTAGAACTACCAACGGCAACGCGAACGGCCAATATCCGATGGCGAAGAGAATGATCGCCAACAACAGAGGAACTAAAATATACGGAAGACCTTCTCGTGCCATATCGAGTATATCGTTTTGAGATACGCCCTTTGGTTAAAACTCAAATCCAGCTTTGTCTTTAATTTACCGCTCAAGAAAACGGGGGCGCTTTCTGTTCTCGCGCCCCCCTTTTCTTTGAGCCACGTTTACGGGGTAATAATTTTCTGAAGGCTGGCCGGACTTTAATGGCCTGAACCCTGCCCCTGCTGGTGCTGCGACATGATTGATTGCATCTGATCTTTGAGGGCTAACTTCTTCTTCTTTAAAGTGATTTCTTCCAACTGCTCTTCTGTGCTGGGGTAAGCAAGCGCGGACAACTCGCTCAAACGCTCTTCATAGCGGCCATGTTCGCGAGCTAAATCTCGGAATTCAGGATCGCTCATTATCAGTTGCTCTTTCAGGCTGTCCGTATTGGTCATTTCCATTTAGGGAAGTCCTCCTTTGTGTTGCGTTGGTCGGTAGTGGACGTATGCCGAAGGCATTTTGAATGGAGTGTCGTCGGCGCTTTCATTGCGAAAATGTTAGCTCAAAATGTGCGAACATATCAAGCCGATCCTCTCATTGCGAGACTCATCACAAGCGCGTCTTCCATCGGCTGAGTGTAATACTCCGGGCGACGCCCGGCCAACCTGAACCCGCATCGCGCGTAGAGCGCCTGAGCCGGAACATTGCCCGCACGCACTTCAAGAAAAGCTGTTTTAGCCCCCATTCGTCCCGCTTCCAAAAGCGCCTTGCCGAGCAACTTTCCACCGATTCCCAAACGGCGGCATTCTTCACGCACCGCGACATTATTAATATGCAGCTCATCGGCTATCAGCCGAGCCGCGATAAATCCTTCTATTTTTCGGTCTAACAAAAACTCATTTTCCTGTTGAAATCGCGCCACCAGCATCACTGAGCGTTTTTCCTCTTTAAGCTCTGCATAATAGGCTTCCCATCCCCAGCGACTCAGGCCGCACGTTTCTTCAAGCTCAACAACGTCCACCAGATCGTGTTCGGTCATCCGTGTGATATTTAATTCCTGTGTTTCCTTTATCGGACTGACCATCTCTATTGTCTCGATGTTATTTGTTAAGCTCAGCGTCTGAAGGACGAACGTAAATTGCTTGCAAACTCTCTGGAGGTACGGCTTCACCGGCACGAAAATTTAGTAAAGCCAATTTCCCAATAGCTGTCGCTAAAACTTCTGGAGATCCAGCTAGAGACCATTGCCGGTTGACGGTTTGCTCATTATGAGCATTTAAGGAGCCATCGCGAAACAAAATTCCTTCAATCAACGCCTGTGCCTCAATAGCCTCTTTTTGTAAATGAACTCCTTCACCCGCCCACAAAAGGTTCGTCTCTGATTTAACTTTCTCCAACAACTTCCTGGGCGTGATGTGAATGGGAGTATCAAGAGGATGCACGATCCCGCCCCGCTCTACAGCCAGCATTTGTGCAAACACTTCTCCACGCCCTGCGGGAAGCAAAGCCAGTGTGCGTTTTGACTCGCCCGCCGCCTGAGCCACAGCATACAGAGTTGGTACTCCGACACACAATCGCCCCAGTGTAGCCGCAAAAGATTTTACTGTCGCCAAACCGATTCGCAATCCTGTAAAGCTACCAGGCCCTACTGAAGCAGCAAAGATGTCAACTTCTTCAAGCGTCACGCCTGCTTCATCCAATGCTTCCCTGACCTGTTGCAAGAGTCGCGTGGATTGAGAGATTGAAGAATCTCCTCCAAGCACGCTCAGCAATCGCTCACCACGTGAGATGGCAATGCTGCCGGCGCGGGTCGCCGTCTCGATGCTTAAAATCAGAGGGGTCTTGTTTGGCAACACAAAAACCAACCCAACCCTGTGACTTCATCAGGGTGCTTTTCATCAGACAGGTTATTTGACAGGCTCCGTCTTGTCGCGCGATTATAGGATGTGAGTTCCCCAGAACGCAATTAATAGACTTTTATATTCAAGCAATATGGTAAAGGCTAAGGACAGCCGAAATTTGCGGCTCAAATGTCTTTCGCTATCTGATGCTTGATGGGGACGTTTTCCTTTTGGCGATCATGAAAAAACGAACAGGGATTCTCACCGCAGGTGGTGATTGTCCGGGTCTCAACGCTGTGATCCGCGCCGTGGTACGCCGCGCGTTGGCAGATAATAACGAAATACTGGGGATTAAAAATGGCTGGCGTGGCCTGGTCGAAGGCGACGTTGTGCCGCTGACTCGTGCTTCAGTCACAGGTATCCTTCCCCGTGGCGGAACTATTCTCGGCACTTCAAGGCTTAACCCGTTGGAAAGTACGGAAACGCTTGAGCGTGTAAAGCAAAACTGGGAGAAGTACGGGCTGAATGCATTGATTGTGGTCGGCGGGGATGGAACCCTCTCCGCTGCTCTGGATATCTGGCGCGACCATAAACTTCCCATCATCGGCATTCCCAAGACAATTGATAACGATGTTCGTGGCACTGATTTCACGTTTGGGTTTGACACGGCAGTCGGCGTTGTGACTGATGCAGTTGACAGATTGCATTCGACCGCCGAGTCGCATCATCGCGTGATGGTCGTCGAGGTGATGGGTCGTCACACCGGATGGATCGCTGCATTTGGAGGGATCGCCGGGGGAGCCGACGTGGTGCTCGTCCCCGAGCATCCCTTCAAACTTTCGCGCGTCTGTGAATTGCTCAGACATCGCGAGGAACAAGGCAGAGCATTCTCCATTGTGGTCGTCGCGGAAGATGCACATCCTCACCCTGACGAAGATTTCCTCGGCGGTGAATTAAGCGAACAACTTTTCCGGCATGACAGGCTCGGCGGTATTGGCACTGTCCTGGCACACGAGATCGAGCAATGCACCGGCATCGAAACGCGCGTCACCAAACTAGGCTACGTCCAGCGAGGCGGCTCACCGACCCCGTTTGATCGTGTGCTGGCGACGAGGCTGGGCGTCAAGGCGTATGAAATGGTGTTGGCGGAGCAGTGGGGACAAATGGCCGCTCTTCACGGCAATAAAATCAGCAGCGTCTCCCTCGAAGAAGCCGTCAGCGATCTTAATCGTCTGGACGAAGAAATTTACCGCGTAGCCGAAGTGTTCTTCGGCTAAAATATTACTTCAAATTAAGCCCTCATCGCGTATTATGTGGCTTATTGTCTTTGCATGTTGATTGTCAGACAAACTTAGTGGTTGAGCGCGGGTGTCATTATTCGATGAAACTTTGCCCCATCTGTCACCGCTGCTACGATGATGCAGATACGTCGTGTCCAAGCGATCAAACTGCGCTCGTTGCTTCGCGCCCCGGCTCGCGGATGATTGCCGATAAATATCGTCTCGACAGCTTGCTCGGTCGAGGTGGCATGGGAGCAGTTTATGCCGGAACCCACATTGAGCTTGATCGGCCATGCGCCATCAAGCTCCTGTTGTCCGACTTCACTTCTGATCCGGATGCACTTGAACGTTTCCGCAGAGAAGCTCGCGCGGCTGCCCGTCTCAATCATCCGAACGTTGCAGACACTTATGACTACGGAGTTCTGACTGACGGCGGAGCATACATCGTCATGGAACTGGTCGAGGGGCAAACATTGCGCGA
Source organism: Acidobacteriota bacterium (assembly GCA_013698055.1). Lineage (GTDB taxonomy): Bacteria > Acidobacteriota > Blastocatellia > Pyrinomonadales > Pyrinomonadaceae > QHXM01. Next base: position 2,045 of record JACCVS010000029.1, on the reverse strand, counting down.
GTACATGGATGCTGCAAGTGTTATGTCTACCGGCGAAGCTGCTGAGATTGCACAACAGGTAGCTGATGGGGTTGACACGGCTCACCGTAGTGGCGTTGTGCATCGTGACTTGAAACCCTCCAACATCATCCTGGCACGTGATCATCTGGGGCAACTGCAAGCCAAGGTTGTTGATTTCGGTGTTGCCAAGCTGAGGGAGTATTCAACAACCGGGGGCGGTTTGACTGCTTCCGGCTCTTTGATCGGCACACCGCGTTACATGTCCCCGGAGCAATGTTCAGGACACACAACCGATGCTCGTTCAGACATCTATAGCATGGGAGTTATCCTCTTTGAAATGCTCGCGGGGCGACCTCTCTTCGATGCTCCGACTCCGACGGCAATAGCCATCAAGCATATTCAACAACCCCCGCCTTCCGTGCGAGAGTTTCGACCTGACGCCTCCCTTGAGCTTGATCAGTTTCTCCAGCAGGTTTTAGATAAAGACCCGGAGAAGCGCCCGCCAACAGCCGCCGATTTTGCTAAACAGTTAAAAAACATAACGGGCGAGCCGATTGTTCCTGAATTTCCGCTAAGTGATTTGCCGAAGCAACAAGTGCTTTCCCCTCAAGACGCCAAATCAACCGTGGGGCGAGAGACGAATTCTTTTATCACTCCTTCGGGAGAAACTAATCGCGTCGGAGAGCCGACGCTGGAGCATCCCACTTCAGAGGATTCAGTTGATCCATCTGTCCAGGGTTATTTTGGAACCACTGAAGCGCCACCCGAAGTTGAGACGAAAATCGCCACAGCCACCCCGCAGCAGAACAAAACTGTCGAAAGCGAACCTGTTATCAAGCAGGCAGCCAAGTCACCTTCCACCTTTGAGATTCAGAGAGATCGCCAGCCCGAACCTCACAGCCTTGGCTCTCGAAAGTATTTGCTTCTGGCCGCAGTCGGAATCTTCGCCCTGGGCTTCATCGGCATTGCCCTCTGGTTCGCACTGGGGCGCTCATCGCAGGAATCGGTTGCCGGGAACTCTCCATCACGGCGCGAAAACAATTCCTCTCCGGTAAACAAAAACGCATCAACTATCACTAATCCCCACACGACTAACACTCCCGTCCCTGCTGACAACCCTCGCAATTCTTCTCCCATCGAATCACTGCGCGATGATAAGCAAGTATTAACGATGGCTCTGACCGATTGGATTACTGCCACCAACAGCCGCGACATCGAAAAACAGATGACGTTTTACGCGCCGACGTTGAGCGCATTTTACCAGAGACGCAATACGACACATGTTAGCGTGCGGGCAGAAAAAATGCGTCTATTAGCACAAACTGATGGGATTGAGGTGCGTACAAGTGAGCCTGAAATACAGGTCAACTCCGACGAGCAAACAGCGGTAATGCGCTTTCATAAGAGTTGGAGCTTTAGGGGCAACAGGCCTGAGAGCGGCGAGGTGATACAGGAATTGCGCTGGAAAAAAATTGCTTCGGACTGGAAGATTGTGAGCGAGCGAGACGTGGAAGTTATTCGTATCTCCCGATAATCTTTTCCAAAAGCGTAATCGAAACAAATGAGGGTAGGCACACTAAATCTATTACTATGCAGGGCTTTTGCTTATTTTTTGCTTATTAAAGCTAGATAGTGTGTGTCCGGCGGGTGCAGTCTTCCCTTTTGATTTCAGATTTACTCCTCTAACTCTGCAAAGCCGCCAAACTCATTGAAGCAAGAGTGAAACGCTAAAGAGCGAAACGCTTTCGACTTTCGCTACCACCGTTTTTAGAAACCACAATGGTCTATCTGGCATTCATTTTCGCTCTTGCCCTCGCCTGTCTGGCGGGAATGGAGTTCGTCTCTTTAATGACGCTTGAAACCAGAAATCGCCAACTTAAGCGGCGAGTTGATGAGCTTGAGCGTGAGAATGCCAGAATCACGGAAAATCTCCGAAGCGCCGAAGCGTTGCTTGAGCAACAGCATGAAGTAGATGAAGAGGCTTGGCCGGAAGTGATTGATGATGATTCAATGAGTTGGTGAAAACGAATGTAAATGATTGAGGA
>JACCVS010000817.1 GCA_013698055.1 Acidobacteriota bacterium | reverse complement strand
ATGGAGACGGGCGGCGCGTCGCCGGTCGGTGCGGATTGAACGGGCGTCTTGGTAGTTGGCGTCGTCGTGGTTGCTTCCGCGCCTCCGGTTGAAGATTTAGATTGTTCGGATGAGCCGCACGCGCCGCAGACGAGCGTCGCGCCAATCAATACTGATAAAGGAAGAAGATTTCGCATACGCGGATTATCCATTCGTTTCAAAGTTTAATCAACCGGCAGATTTACCCGCTTTTTAATGTGCTTCGCGTTCGCTCGCACGGGGGCTGACGCGCGTTGTCAATTTACCCTTTCTTTCGTGTATTATGCCGCGCAACGTTTTTCCATTTCCCCATTCAGTTGATTCGGCTCTTGCCGGGCTGAATTCTTAAGGAGATTTCTTGATGAGCAAAAGAAATATTGTTTCTATGATACTCTCCGTTTCTTGCGCGCTGCTGCTGGCCGCGTGCGGCGAATCGGAGACGACGACAACCAATTCCTCGAATGCAACCGCCGCTAATAAGACGGCGACGACGACAACAACCCCCGCAACTACTACGAGCACGCCCGCAGCGACAGCGACTGCCACCACTCCGGCGACGACCACCGGCACGGGAGAAAAAATAGGCGTTCCCGAATGCGACGATTTCATAACGAAGTACGAAGCCTGTATTGCAAACAAGGTGCCGGAAACTGTACGGGCGCAGTTTAATACAAGCCTCAAGCAGTGGCGTGACTCATGGCGTCAGGCTGCTGGCACACCGCAAGGCAAGGCGGGTCTGGCGCAAGGGTGCAAGGTAACAGCCACTCAGGCGCAGCAGACAATGAAATCTTTCGGTTGCGACTTCTGATGTTCCGTCGCAACGAGGAGCTAAGGCTCGCCGGTCTTTAGCTGAAGTATTGAGCGCATCAAAAAACGCGTGGGCATAAGCTATGAGTTTATGTCCACGCGTTTTTCTTCCTCAGATGAAAGAAGGTTTCAAGCGTGCGAGTTATTTCGAGGCGTGGCAATCGGCACTGAGTATGATTGTCGAATTTTCCAGCTCACTTGTTACGTTTCTGTCTTTCCATAGTCAGGTTAAAGCTCAGAACTTTCTCACGAATTGTTTTGGACAGTTGATGCTTTAACGCTTCATCGGAGCAGGAAGCGAGTTGTTCGCGTAAAGCCTCAATCTCTTTCAGCATCTGAATTTCCTCCGGGACAAAGCTGCTATTCTTCAAAATCGAATAACAGATTCTCAGATGCTCAGGTGTCTGGAAATAAGCGTCCAAATCAAGCGGCTTGCCTTTGCCGGAGAGATTGTCAAACTCTCCATCAGCCATCGCCTTCTTGATCTGGTCTTCGACAAACTTTTCGATAGACATCCGTATCCTCCGGCGAAGAATGTGTGTGTATTGAAAGATACGTTGTGGTGAGCGGAATTGTTCAAGCGATGGGACGAATGAAAATGGTTTCAATCGTCTCCGGCTGGAAATACCTGAGCTGCCATCGGGGTATTTCTCAACGGGTCAAATTTTAACGCGATAAGTAACCTGGACGCAGCCATTCGGGTGAGATTTGTATTCGATCAACTCTAAATCAATCTGCACGCCGATGTCAGGGAAAAGCTGAATTCCTGTGCCGAGCAAAATCGGGTGGATATTCAGCCCGATTTCATCCACAAGATTCTCCGCAAACAAACTTTTAGCCAGTTCGCCGCCGCCCATCAGCCAGATATCTTTACCTGCTTCCGATTTCAGATTTCCGACAAATTCTCCGGCGTTATCCGAGATGATGTTCACGTCTTCATCCGTCCCGGCTTTCATCGTGCGCGAGAAAACGTAGCTTTTCATGCCCGTCCCGGACGTGCGCTTGCCTTTTGCCTTTTGACCTTTGCTCTTCTGTTTTGGCTTGGGGCTATGGGCGAGAGCAAATTCGTAAGTCTTGCGCCCGAGCAAAACTGCATCAATCGTCTTGAAAAATTCGGCCATGCCGTAATCCGTGCCGTCATTCAAAAGCCAGTCAACCGCGCCGTCAGGCCGGGCGATGAAATTATCGAGACTGCTGGCAACCGTGTATTTTACTTTCCTCATTTTCCC
>JACCVS010000812.1 GCA_013698055.1 Acidobacteriota bacterium | reverse complement strand
TACATCCAACTGTTACGCTCGTTGAGCCAGACTTTGAAATAGCCTTCCTCACCCCACGATGATTGCGAGGGCTGCTGCTTCTGGATGGGAATGCCGGAGTCTAAAAAGTCGCCCGGCGCGATTGCTTCAATCTCCTTCTGATCCCAATGAAGCTTGCGGAAAACGAAATCAATAAACTGCGGGCCTTCGTACCACCAGTGGCCGAAAAGCTCCGCGTCATAGGGCGACGTGACGAGCGGCGGGCGATTGAAACGTTCCTTCAGATGTTCCGCCTGCTTGAGACGCTCTGCGACGAAGTGGCTGGCATTCACGGCGGCGCGCTCACGCGCGGCGACGGGGTCATAAGGGAGCTTCAGATTTTGCGGCACATCGCGCCCGGTGATGCGATGATACTTCAGGCCGAGGTGACGGCGGTCGCCGTTCGCGTGAAGATGCGGAAGCAGATAATCGAGCGGCGCCTCCCATCCAAGGTCTCGATAAAACTCGCGATAGTCGGAATGTCCCGGATAGCCGATGACAGAACTCCAGACCTGCTGGCTCGTCTCTAAATCGCGCGCGAAGACTGCGACGCCGTTCGCGCATCGCACCGGCGCATAGACGCCGTAGCGCGGGCGCGGCTCACCATAGAGAATACCGTGCGTGTCGGAGATGAAATATTCAATGCCTGCATCCTTGAGCAAGCTCTCCAGCCCCGGCTCGTAGGCGCATTCAGGCAACCAGATGCCGCGCGGGTTGCGGCCAAAGTGTTTATTGTAGTTTGCGACCGCTACGCTGACTTGCGCGCGCTTTGACTCTGGGGTAGAGATTAAAGGCAGGAAGCCATGCGTTGCGGCGCAGGTGATGATTTCCAGGACACCTTCATCCTGCAACTCACGAAACGCCCGCACCAGATTGCGCTGGTAGCGATTGTTCCAGAGTGCGAGCGCGGCGCTCAAACTCTCATCATACATTTGAGCTACAGGTAGAAACTCCGGCGCTTCACGGCGGGCGCGCCCGACTTCTTTGCGCGAGAGCGCGAGCAGATTCTCAAGGTGGCGCGTATAGCGTTCCTGCAAGAGCGGATCAGAAAGCATCTCGCAAAGCGGCGGCGAGACGTTCATCGCCAGTCGCGGTTTAGCTCCACTCTCATGCAGATTCGAGAAGACGAAGATGAGCGGCAGATAAACTTCCGTGATGGCCTCGTAGAGCCAGTCTTCTTCCAGGAATTCGGGATGCTCAGGATGGCGCACGAAAGGCAGGTGCGCGTGGAGTATCAGGCTGAAGTATCCGGTAGGCACGATGAAGAGCAGGGATGAGGGATGAGGGATGAGGGATGAAATGATTGCGGTTCAACCGATGGTTACCTCAAACATTTACCCTTCTACCCTGATCCGTTTATCCTTTCTTGTTCTTAACATTTTTGACCATTGAGACAAACATGGCTATTAGCTCTTGAGCTTCATCGTGCAATGGCTTAAGACGTTCCGCACTGAAGACATGGGCTTCTGCAATTAAGTCCAGCCAGTAGGTGGTTTCTTCCAGTTCTTGCAGCGCGTCCTCAATCTTACTGATAAAATCCGCATCGGATTTCGCGCGACAGGCTTCATGATAATGTGCGCCGACAGACGTTCCACACCGCAAGACTTGTTTGCCTAATACTTGCGCTTCTGGGCTTTTGGGCAATGCTGTATAGAGTTTGATGATGCGTAGTGCAAAGGCTTTGGTTCTGGCCTTCAAATCCTGCAAGCCATCTTCTCTCATCCCTCATCCCTCATCCCTTGTTTCCTCCCTGCGGTCATGCTCGGCATCCAGAGGTGGAAAGGCTTGAGCGGTAAGTTGACTTCGCTGGCTCCTAAATGGACGCGTGCCACACGGCGCATGGCCTCTTCGTTGAGCGCATCAATAGCGGTGCTTTCAAATTCCAGCCCGAGCAAATCGCGCAGCACTTCAAGGAGGTGCGCGGCGTCAATCTCTTCTCGTCTGGCGCGGCTGGCCTCCATGAGCCAGCGAGAGAGAGTTGCGGAGAGCGTCGCCTGAGCTTCATTGATGTTCAAGCCGAGAGCTAAAGCGGCGAGCAAGCCCCGCATTTCTATTAAATCTTCATCGCTCATCGCGGGAAGTTGCGTGCCTCCGAACCTACGGGCAATAGCTCGCGTCGCGGTGTTTTGCGTCGCCTCGTCAGCCGCTTCCATCGAGACCTCAAGCGCATCGCTCACGTAGCCCGCATCGTCCAGCACGCGCGCAAACTCGTCTGCCGGAACATGAAACTCCGGCGTTGTATCCGTCGAGCGCGAGACGGAAGCTCGCGGCGCACGCATCTCGGTTGACGAGAGCAGACGAATGAAGGCGCTGCCGCTCGCGTAGAAGCCGATGTCCGCGCGATAGGAATGTCCCGGCTGTGCGTCAAGCCACTGAGAGCGCGTTGATGAAGCGGCATGCAGCGTCTCGCTGTCCGTTTGTAAATCAACGAGCTTGACGACGAGCGCGTAGCGGTCGGACTGCCAGCGGAAAGCTCGGCGCAGCGTCTCAAAGGGATTGCGCTCGAATTCCCAGTAGAGATAGAGCTTGCGCGGCGATTGCGCGAGCAGGCGAATGCGATTGGCCGCGTAGGTTTCCGGTAGCGGCTCATCCACAGAAAGCTCCGCCAGCTTATCTACGACCGCCGGAATTGGCGGCGGAGGCGCAGCGATGGTCAATTCAGAGCTACCGGGGGAAAAATAAGGCATTACGTAGAACCTTCCTTCGCGTCCGTGCTTGAAACAGCGGAGACGCTGAAGCGCATTACACTGCGAAACTTGGCTTGAGTAAAACAGGCTAGTTTTACGGGAACAGCCCCGACCTGTCAACAGACGGACGGTTGACGGGATAGTTTTAGGTTAGAATGAGAGCAAGGTAGATAAAATATCTGAAGTCGGAGGCGCGGGATGAGGCGACAGCTAATCGCGGGCGCTGCGGCGTGCGGCGTTGTGTTGTGTGTGGCGCAGTCTGCCCGCGCAGACGCAGCACAAGGTATGGGACAGAATGGTGCGGCGCACGGGCTTGACCCGTTCGTGCTGTTGAGCGTGGCCGTCATCCTGATTGCGGCAAAGCTCGGCGGCGAGTTGTTTGAGAGATTGAAACAGCCTGGGGTGCTCGGCGAACTCATCATCGGAATCGTCATCGGCAATCTTGCGCTCGCTGGTTTCATGGCAGCCGAGCCGCTCAAGACCAACGAGATCATCGCTGCGCTGGCGGAGATCGGCGTCATCATCCTCCTGTTTGAAGTCGGGCTGGAATCGAACCTGAGTGAGATGCTGGAGGTCGGATGGTCTTCGCTCCTTGTCGCTTTGGCAGGTGTGATCGTGCCGTTCTTTTTAGGCTGGGGCGTAGCTGCTTATTTCATCCCGAACGAATCGCGCCTCGTTCACCTCTTCATCGGCGCAACCCTGTGCGCGACGAGCGTCGGGATAACGGCGCGCGTGCTCAAAGACATGGGACGCCTTCAGACCCGCGAGTCGAGAATAATCTTAGGCGCGGCGGTGATTGACGATGTGCTGGGGCTGATTATTCTGGCAGTCGTGGCGGGCGCAATCAAAGCATCAGGCGCGGGCGCGGTGCTTTCCATGCTGGACATCGCTATCATTGCCGGAAAAGCCATCGCTTTCCTTTTCGGCGCGATTGTCGTCGGACGCTTCATCACGCCGCACATCTTCTGGCGCGCGGGGCGCTTCGAGAGTCGCGGCGTGCTGTTGGCTCTCTCAATCGGTTTCTGTTTTCTGCTGGCGTGGGCGGCTGCAAAGACGGGGCTGGCTCCGATTGTCGGAGCGTTCGCCGCCGGACTCGTGCTGGACGAGATTCATTTCGAGACGTTTGAAGAGCGAGGCAAGCATGATCTGCAACAGCTCGTGATGCCGGTTAGCGCAGTCCTTGTGCCGATCTTTTTCGTGTTGATGGGAATGAAGGTTGACCTGCGCGCCTTTGCGCGAGTCGAGTTGCTCGGATTCGCTGCTGCGCTCACGGTGGCTGCTATCATCGGCAAGCAAATCTGCTCGCTCGTTGTCGTGGATCGCGGCCTGAATCGGATCGCCATCGGGCTGGGGATGATTCCGCGTGGCGAAGTAGGTTTGATCTTCGCCGGGGTAGGAGCAACGCTCATGCTACCCAACGCGCAGGGAGTGAGCGAGCCTGTCATCGGCGCGGGCACATTCGGCGTGATTGTGATTATGGTGATTGTAACGACGCTCATTACACCGCCTGCGCTCAAGCGGTCCCTTGCGCGCAGGCGGCGTCACGAGCAAGATGAATCTACAGATGCGATTCGTGAGGTTGCGGAAGATGCCGCCCAGCCCACGTCGCAATGATTTTAAATCAAATCGAATACAGGGAGATTATTTCAGATGAGCAGCAAGAAAGATCAGCACAAGGCGGGACTTCCGGCCAAACCGCGCGGGCAGCAGACGGGCTTTGCGGGCAATCCAGACCAGAACCGTGAAGAGTCGAAAGAAACTCCGCCACTTAGCGGGCGTCGCAAAGCCGCGAACAAAATGTTTGCCGACGACTCAAGCCAGCAGCAGACGAGCAATCCCGTCGCGCCAAGCTCGACTACGCCTTCGACTCCAGCGCAGGAAAGCGGCGGGCACATCGGCGAAACAGGAGGCGAGATAGCTGCTAAACGGCGGGCGAAGCGTAAATAAGTATCAGGAGCGCGAACGAGCGGATGAGTGAGACAGGGAAGCGCAGGCGTTGATTTGAAACGTGAGATGCTACGATTCAGGTGGAGGTTAGACCTGTCGTCAAAAGGCGATCAAACATGACTCTCGCGCAGCGCGGCGGCTGTCCCTGCTTCTTCATTCCTCGCTATTTTACTGCTTTGGGGCTCGCTGGCCGTGCAAAGAGCGTGTCGGCGATGGGCAAGTTGAATTCGATTGATTGGTAGTTGATGCGGCTCGTTTGCGCGCTCGTGGTGTAATGGTCTATGACAAAGGGAACGGTGACGCTCCCGATCTTGA
>JACCVS010000782.1 GCA_013698055.1 Acidobacteriota bacterium | reverse complement strand
ATTCTGCAAAAAGGCCGGGACTCTTCTCTACCTGAGAGAAGCAGGAAGCTCTCAAGCACAAGCAGTTAATATCGCGGGACGCTTTGGTCAACGTCGTAAGACCAGCGATCAATACCGCCCTCAAGGTTGCTGAGGCTTTTAAATCCCTGCCGCGCGAGATAAGCGCACACCTGCGCGCTGCGTATCCCGTGATGGCACATCACGACCGCTTCGGTCTCCGGGTCGAGCGACGAAGACCATTCGTTGAACTGGCTGAGCGGCAAGAGGCGCGCGCCTTCAATGTGCGCGAGTTCATATTCTTCAAGCTCGCGCACGTCTATGAGTAAAAATTCCTCCCCACGCTCGCGGCGCTCCTGAAGCTCCGCCGGAGTGATCGTTCCGTAGCTCACTCAGACACCGATGACCTTTCCCATTATGCTCAGAAAATTAACAGCGTCCTCAAGAGAAAGCAAATATCATTGTTTCCCCCGACTGAGGCGCGCGCTGATGATTTTGGCGGCTGTCGCGCCTGCGCCGCTCGCGCCGCTGATGGTCGGGGCCAGCGGATTGGAAACATCGCCCACGGCGAAGACATTACGCACACTCGTTTCCTGTTCACCAGTGATGATGATGTAACCGCGCTCGTCCTCGTGCAACTGTTCGCGGAACAATTCCGTATTCGGCTCAACCCCGATGCGAACCAGCACTCCCTGCACGGCCATCTGGAAAGGCTTGAGCGCGCCGCCGCGCATGATCTCCACACCCTCGACTTTCGTCTCACCGATGATGCGGCGTAAGACAGACTCCTTGAAAACGGTGATGCAATGCTCCCCGCGCAGGCGCTCGACAAACTCCGGGCGCGCGCGAAGTTTCTCGCCGCGATGCACGAGCGTCACGGTCGGGCAAACTTCTGCCAGCAGCAGCGCGTTCTCGGCGGCAGCATCGCCGCCGCCCACCACGCAGACATCTTTTCCGGCAAGCTGATCGCGGTCGCGCGTTCCAGATTCTGTCACGCCGCGCCCGGTTAATTCCGTCTCGCCCGTAATACCCAGCCGTTTGCGTCGCACTCCCGTCGCGATGATGATGCTGATTGTCTGTAGCTTCTCCCCGCTCCTGAGCGCGATGCGTTTGGCGCTTAGATTAACGCTCTCAATCTCAACATTCGTCCAGAGATCAAAATCCGCATCCTTAACCTGCTCCGCGAACAGATCGCGCATCTCGCGCCCGTTCTCGACGCGCACGCCCGGATAATTTTCAATCCGGTTATAGACCGAGAGAAGCTGCCCGCCTACTTCTTCGTTCTGTTCAAGCACAAGCGTATCCAAACCCATCTCGTCGCACCACAAAGCGGCGGACAGCCCGGCTGGCCCTGCACCAATAATGATAACGTCGTGCATAAGAGTAGTGGTCTGTAGCGCTTCTTACAATTAGCCGCCTTGCGCCGCTCCGACTTCTTCTATCTTCGCTTTATTCAATATGGCGCGCAGTTCTTCCGCGACCCGTTCAGGATGAAGCGTTGAAGCGCAGAGCGTACCCGATTGATCCAGAAACTTGACCGCCGAAGTCATCTCACTTCTATCCAATGCCCAGCGCCCTTGCGCGTTTCCTCCATCCGCTTTGTATTGCTCAAGCTCATTGAGCCGCGCGACGAGCGGGGTAAAATCACGTCGCTCGATGGGCGGGCGCACAGCGGTTTCAGCCCACGAGTAGTATGGATAATCAATGCGATAGCTCCACCCGCTCATCATCGGCAACGCGATCAGAAAGAGCTGTCCGCGCGCGTTGGCCGAGATCGCCGTAAACGGCGCATTGTGCCTGGTCGGGCTGAAGCCATGTGACCCATACAAACCGGGCGCGAGCGTAACCAGCGAGAGACCCGTCACAGCGTCTTCTTCGACTTTCGATTCGCCGCGCGCAAAACTCTCCATAGCTGTTTCGATGCGCTGCCAGACATCGCTCCATAAAAACTCATAATCATCGGTGCGCGTGATGACGCGCTCAACCTCCGGCAGGATGAGTTCATAAGAACGCGCTTCGTCCGTCATTGCTCCATCCGCCAAATGACGCGCGAGTGGCGAGCCTGCGTCTTCACCGGGAAAGACCGCATCAGAGCCTTGAATAACGATGCTCGCGCGCACGCCGTCCACGCTTGAATACTCCGAGAAATCTCCGGCCTCGGCGGCGGCAATCAATTTCTCGCGCAACTCAAGCGCGCGCCCGCCCGTCAACACTGTCCAGACAGAGAGCATCCCGTCGGTGTCGAAATGGTTGTTTGTGACAAGCTCTATGTCTTCGGTCAGACGCTCGCGCTCAGTTGAGCCGACTAGATTCAGGGCAATCTCCGTTGAAGTGTCTGCTTTGACGTCCTCCGGCGTGTGGTTTCCTTCCCAGTGTGAAAAGTGGATGCTGTTGGAGACAGTTCCGTCAACGGAGAGCTTACGAACATCGTCAAGCCCCGCGTGGTAATACTCGAATCTCATGGTGAATCACCTCGTATTTTCTTCAGGTGTCCCGCTTGTTCGGCTGCGTGGAGAAGTTTAACGCATCCGTCCCTGAAGAGAAACCGCGCTCGCCAAGCGTGCGAGTTTGACTGTCAGAAATCCGAGGATGTATCCTCACGCCGCAATCAACACATAACAGAGGAGACTTAATCAACAAACCATGCAAGAGATCACCGCGACTGAATTGAAGCAGAAGTTGGATAACGGCGAAGACGTTCAGATCATAGACGTGCGCGAGCCGGACGAGTATGCGACTGCGCGCATCCCGAATTCCATGCACATCCCGCTCGGGCAGGTCTTAACTCGCATGTCAGAGATTGACCCGTCGCGCGACACGGTCGTGCATTGCAAGATGGGCGGGCGCAGCGCGAAAGCAATTGAAGCCCTGACGCGCGCGGGCTTTTCCGGCAAGCTGACGAATCTGAAAGGCGGTATCACCGCCTGGTCGAATGATGTTGATCCGAGCGTGCCGAAATACTGATAATGTTTAGAAAGATCAGACGCACAAGTAGAGCCGACCGACCGCGCGTTTAGTGGATTGAGAGAGGAAGCAAAATGAGTGAAGCCGAGCGCCAAGGCCAGATGGATTTCATCCTTAGCAATCTGGCACAGGTATCTGCAAAGGTGGACGCGCTAGCTGATGCTCAAGTGAAATCAGACCAAGTGCAGCGTGCCGATGCTGTGAGAATTGGCCGACTCGAAGAATCATTTGTCACGCTGACACAATTATCAGAGCGAGTTGTTGACCGCTTAGATGAGCATAATGCGCGCATCACCGGTGTTGAAGATGCCATTGTGACGCTGACCCGTCTTGTCGAACAGAGAAACGGCGGGGCTTGATCTCTCCATTTGTTTGTAAGTCTATTAGTCTGGAAACCATGCGGCTACTTTTCTTTGCCATCTTTACATAGTGCTACCCTCTTTGATAGTCCCTCACCACTCCTGCAAAAAACTTCGTCCGGGCGCAAGCCACGCGCGTCTAACAGAGCAGCAAGGGGTCGTCCGGGTAAGTTAAATACAAACCTGACGGTTGCAGCGCACGTATGCGCGCAATCTACGGTGAAGTGTTTTCTTTCCTTCAGTCCTTCGGCGACAACTGATGAACGGCGCGCGGCGTAATGCGCTCGCTGCTCAACCAATATTTCTTGAAGGTCATGGAGGAAAAGGAAAGATGAGAAAGTTAATTATCCGCAGCACGCTCTTTTCGGGTCTGCTGCTCGCAAGTTTAGGCATCACAGCGCAGGCTCAAAGCACGAACCCGCAAGGCCATATTGATCCGCAGGAGCGCAGGGAACTCCGCGCAGATCGCAGGGAAATCAGGGGTGATACAAGAGAGATACGCGGTGACAGGCAGGAGATTCGCTCAGACCGCCGCGACTTGAAAGCCGACGTGCGTGATTATCGCCGGGATAGGCGTGATGGTGACTCGCCAGCGGAGTTGCGCGCAGACCGTCGTGAGATCAGAGCGGATCGTCGCGAATTGCGCGGAGATCATCGTGAAGTTCGTTCGGACTCCCGCGACCGTCGCCTGGATGTCCGCGATTATCGGCGTGACCGCCGCAACGCCCGCAGAGATTAGCTTGTGGAGTTGAGGTCGGTCATTGCCGGAAATGAGGGCAGGCATCGAAGGGCTTGCCTGCCCTCATCTTTTTCTGAGCCTGAAAGAATCAACCAACGAAGTAAGTCGTCTTCTCTTTACCGAGAAAATCACGCCCTGTTTTTTTCTTCACCAATCCAGCCCTCTCCAATTCAAAATAGGCGCGCTGAATCTCACCCTTATCTATCGAGAGTTGTTGTGCCAGCGCCGCCGGTGAAGGCAGAGCTTCACCGGACACCACCTGTTTATTATTGATGTATGTTTCGATCTGCTCGCGCACCTGCGCGTAGATGGGGCCTTTCAATGTGCGGTCGCCAATTTGAATGTCTATCTTTTCGCTCATCTTTGACGCTTACTTGTTAATTCCTTCCAACTCGACGAACCGGCTGAGACGTGTGATGACCATGCCTTCCGAGACGTTCGTGCGACACGAAAGCGCGGGCTTGTCGTCGCCTTCGGTCTGTCCTTCGCGGTGATACCAGATTTGGCAGTTTGTGCAGTCGCCGTTCCAGCAGAAATCCCCGTAAGAGATCGTGCGCATCGAAAGAAACTGAAAACATCTGAGCAGCCGATTGTTCTCCGGGACTTCGACTCGATGTCCCAGGATTTCGATTGAGACCAATTCCTCGTATGGGTCGAGAAGGTCGCTGTCCATCATTAGGGCAAGCCGGCTCCAACCTTAAGAAGCTCTGTAAAGCGTGGGGAGTATAGCATGAAGGGATGAGGGATGAGGGATGAGGGATGAAGTAAAAGCATTCAAGATATTAGAGCTTTCCTTTCATCCCTCATCCCTCATCCCTCATCCCTTCGCCTTCCCTCCCTGCTTTTCATCCTGCTTTTTGCTAAACTAGCGTGACACAGGAGAAAAAGCTATGTCAGTTGTCATTTACACGAAGCCGGGATGTCCTTATTGCCAGCAGGCGCGCGATTACTACACCACGCAAGGCGTCGCGTTTACGGATTATGACGCGCAGAACGACCTCGCGCGGCGCAAAGAGATGTTCGCTTTTTCGGATAATGATCCGACCGTGCCGTGCATCGTCGAAGACGGCGAGTATCTCGGCTCGGGCTGGGGGAAGCCTCCACGCGGTTGAACGGTTCATGACTAACGCGGGGCCGTGCGCTCTCGCGAACAATTTTTCCGATTCATGCGTATATCAAGTTCCTGAAGGTAATTGAATAAGCAGGTTCGCCGTTCAAGCGACTCTCTGTCTCCGCTTTTGCCGGACGCGGTCTCAAGTCAACACTTTCAATTTTTCACCGAAGAAGGTAACAATATGAAAAGACCCTTAAAAAAATTCGCCCTCTACACTCTGGCCGCCGCGACGCTGCTCTCCCCTTTGGCTTCAGTCGCCATCGCTCAGAACAAACTGGTCAGCCCTCCACCACCTATGGCAAAAAAGATTCCCAAGACAACAACAATCCACGGCGAGTCGCTAATTGATAATTATTTCTGGCTGCGCGAGAAGACGAACCCGGAAGTCACTGCCTATCTCGAAGCCGAGAACGCTTATACGGACTCCGTGATGAAGCCGACCGAAGCCATGCAGGCCGCGCTCTACAAAGAGATGGTCGGCCACAACAAGGAAACTGAAGAGAACGTTCCCTACCGCGAGGGCGGTCACTTCTACTATTCGCGCACCGTACAGGGAATGCAGTACCCGATCTATGCACGTAAGCCAAAGACCGTTGAAGCGAAAGAAGAGATCACGCTCGACATGAACGAGATGGCGAAGGGCTTGAAGTATCTGGGACTCGCAGCCTACGCCGTCAGCGATGATGGAAACTATCTGGCCTATTCGACCGACACGACCGGCTATCGCCAGTACACGCTCCAGATTAAAGACCTCAGAACCGGCCAGCTTCTTCCCGAAAAGATCGAAAGAGTCGGCTCCGTCATGTGGGCCAACGATAACAAGACCATCTTCTATTCGACGGAAGATGCCACGACCAAACGCTCGGATAAGTTTTTCCGCCATACAATCGGAACAGACAAGTTTGACCTCGTTTACGAAGACAAGGACGAGTTGTTCGACGTTTACGGGGGGCGCACGCGCGACCGGAAGATGATTTTCATTGTCTCGGCAAGCAAGACCTCAACCGAATATCGCTACATCCCGGCGGATAAGCCGATGGATGCTCCGAAAGTCATCCTGCCGCGCGAGGCCGACCATGAATATTCGGTTGACCATCGCAACGGCCTTTTCTACATTCGCACGAATCAGGGGGCGAAGAATTTCCGCCTCGTCACCGCGCCCGTCTCAGACCCTCAGAAAAAGAACTGGAAAGAAACAATCGCGCATCGCCCGGCGATCAAGCTCGATGATATTGATCTCTTCGCCAATCACCTGGTTGTCTCTGAACTCGAAGGCGGATTGCAACATGTGCGAATCGTTGATTTGAAAACCAACAAGTCGCACCGCGTGGACTTTCCCGAACCCGTCTACACGGCGTTCGTCAGCACCAATCGCGAATTCAATACGAAGACCCTGCGCTTCGGCTATCAATCGCTCGTGACGCCTAATTCGGTTTTCGACTATGACATGGACACGAAGGCGCGCACGCTGCTCAAGCAGACGGAAGTTCCGGGCGGCTTTGATAAAGCGAACTACCTGTCCGAGCGGATTTTCGCCACTGCTTCCGACGGCACACGAATTCCGATCTCGATTGTCTACAAGAAGGGCACTAAGCTGGATGGCAAGAATCCACTCTTGCTTTACGGCTACGGCTCTTACGGTGCGTCCATGACGCCGAACTTCTCTTCGAACCGCCTGAGCCTGTTAGATCGTGGTGCCGTCTATGCCATCGCACATATACGTGGCGGCGGCGAGCTTGGCGAAGAATGGCGCGAGGCAGGGCGTATGATGATGAAGAAAAACACCTTCATGGACTTCATCGCCTCTGCTGAGCATCTCATCAAGGCGAAATATACGTCGCCGGATCGCCTCATCATTCAGGGCGGGAGCGCGGGAGGACTCCTCGTCGGCGCTGTGGCCAATATGCGCCCGGACTTGTTCAAAGCTGTCATCGCCGAAGTTCCGTTCGTTGATGTCGTCAACACGATGCTCGACGCGACATTACCTTTGACGACGAGCGAGTACATCGAATGGGGCAATCCGAATGAGAAGGCCGCGTTCGAGTACATGAAGACCTACTCGCCTTACGACAACATCAAGGCTCAGAATTACCCGACGATGCTCATCAAGGTCTCCTTGAACGACAGCCAGGTTCCATACTGGGAAGGCGCGAAGTTTGCCGCCAAGCTCCGCGCAATGAAGACGGATAACAACCTGTTGCTGCTAAAGACCAACATGGGCGCAGGACATGGCGGCTCTTCGGGTCGCTACGACTATCTCAAAGAAGTGGCATTCAACTATGCGTTCATGCTCAACCAGTTCGGGCTGACGAATTAGATTGTTTTTAAGCCAGTTCTTTTAGCGCCTGTGCATTTTTTGTGTGAGAGAAAGTTTCATACGAAAGATGCACAGGCGCTAAGTAGTTATCTCTCATCAATTATTAACAGTTGCGGTAATGTGCGGTTCGGAGTTAAATATAACTCTCCATGATCGGCGCAACGCTGGATAATTATCGCATTCTCGAAAAGCTCGGCTCGGGCGGACAGGGAGAAGTTTATAAAGCCGTTGACACGAAGCTCGGTCGTAACGTTGTCATCAAAGTCCTGCCGCCCGAATTGACTGTCAAGGAAGCTAACCTCAAGCGCTTTGAGCGTGAAGCACGTCTTGCCTCATCTCTCGATCATCCGAACATCTGCACCATCTTTGATCTGGGCGAAGCGGGCGGTGTTCATTTCATCGCCATGCAGCACATCGAAGGGCGCACCATTCGACAACTCGTCAACGGTCGCCCGCTCGAAATGAAAAGCGCGCTCTCCATCGCCATTCAGGTCGCGGATGCGTTAGCCTCCGCACACGCCAAAGGTGTCATTCATCGTGACATCAAAGCCGGAAATGTGATGGTCAACGACGCGGGACAGGCGAAGGTGCTGGACTTCGGCCTCGCCAAGCTGCTTGACGAAGACGCGGCGCGCAGCGAAGGCATTCATCATACGGAGCTGACGGAGATCGGCGTGCCTTATGGAACGGCAACGTATGCCGCGCCGGAGCAGGCGCGCGGCGACCGCGTGGACAAACGCGCCGACATCTTTTCGACGGGTGTTCTACTCTACGAAATGCTGACGGGCATCTGGCCTTTTCAGGGCCAGACGAGCGTGGATGTGCGCCACGCAGTTATTCATGCTCAGCCGACGCCGCTCGCAGAGATGCGGAAGGATGTCGTTCCGCCTCGCCTGCAACAAATCCTTGATCGCGCGCTCCAGAAAGAGCCGGGTGCTCGTTACCAGAAGATGGAAGAGTTTCGCGACGACCTGAAAAGCGCGCAACGCGAAGTCGCGGCCAGAAGCGGCGCTCATTACGTTGAGGACGCTCAGGCAATCGCGCCGCGCCATCTTCCCGGCACGGGCGGTACGTTCTCCAAGCTCAAGCACTGGTTTCGAAGCATCACAAGTGCGGAAACTCCACCGACGACAGCGCCCTTCGTGCCTGCGAGGCAGACCTCGCAGGACATTCACGGGACGCCGATGACGAGTCTCGGCGACGATGAGAAGAAGAGCGTCGCCATCCTGCCTTTCAAAAACCTGAGCAATGACCCGGCTTCCGGCTTCTATGAATTCTCGCTCGCCGACGCGGTGATTACGG
The DNA here is from genome assembly GCA_013698055.1 of Acidobacteriota bacterium. GTDB lineage: Bacteria > Acidobacteriota > Blastocatellia > Pyrinomonadales > Pyrinomonadaceae > QHXM01. The sequence continues at coordinate 151 of JACCVS010000782.1, read as the reverse complement.
AACTCGCGCAGCTCAAATCGCTCGTCGTGCGCCCATCATCAGTTATCATCAAGTATCAGGGAACGGAACGCGACCCACGCGATGCCGGGCGCGAGCTGAATGTTAGCGCCGTCTTGGCCGCAGGGTTCCTGCGCTCAGGCGACCGCATTCG
>JACCVS010000754.1 GCA_013698055.1 Acidobacteriota bacterium | reverse complement strand
CCCCGTGCGGCGCGAGTGGAGCCGCTCCTAAGCTGATAAACAGACCCGTCAATAAAATGATGCTCGCCTTCATCGCTTTTTCCTTTCGAGAGTATTGCGGTGGCTGAAAATCTTCCTCCCGTGCGTTTATGGCTTCCCGCTAAACCTGCCGCATTGCCGGTTGTTAGTCTCAATGCTCTCCGCGACCCTGTTCCGGGTGTCAGCCGTCGCGCAGTAACGAAGTTGCGACAGGCCCATCTTTGTTTGAAAGATGACCTTCATCCACTGGCCGGGTAGGAGTGGCCCTGCGGCTCCGGTCTGATTGAACAGCTCTTTATCCGATGAAGAGCCGATGATCTTCAATTCGACACCGAACTGCTGGGCTTTTCGAGGGCCCTGATTTTTCACTATCACTGTGACCGGTCCACCATCCAGGTCGGCGGCACTGACACTCTCGACGATCACATCCGGCAGAGTACTGACGGCAGACGAACTAGTGACCAGGTCATCTTGTCCGGTTGTATCCTGTCGCTGCGCCTTAATGGTTATCGTGAGCCCCAATATCAAGCTCATCATCAACATCATCTTTTGCTTCATCGCTGTATCTCCCACTGAATAGTTAAAAGCTTGGCAGGTGAAAGGCCCCGGATCATCGGAGCTTTATCTTTTCCGCATGATCAACTCGCACGTGATTGTTCGATTGCCATTTGTCTTACACGTATAGTTTGCCGGTATGGCGCGGGTAAAGCCATAGGTTCTGCCGTCATTTGAGTAGAGACATGAAACATCCTCATTACTGATGGAGACCTTCTGAAATTTGGCGTATTGACTTAGAGCCTATCCCAAAACTAGAGGGTGAGCATCAGCAGCCTGTATGCTTTGTTTTGGAGAAACGAAGCAATGGCTACCAAACCCACCCTCAAAACAATATGGCATATTCCCGATCCTTTGTGGAAGAAGATCAAACCACTTCTTGGCAAAGAAAAGAGGCCGGGCACAATGGGGCGTCCGGTCGTCCCCTTTCGCGTCGTCTTCAATGGCATCCTCTATGTCTTGCGCACGGGCTGCCAGTGGCAACATGCGCCGCAGATATTCGGCAGCGGCTCGACGCTTCATCGCCGCTTTCAGCAATGGCGCAGACGTGGCGTCTTCACTCGTTTGTGGCGGCTGCTCTTGAGAGAATATGACGCCAAACGTGGCATCCGTTGGCTCTGGCAAGCGCTTGATTCGGCGATGACGAAGGCTCCGTTGGGTGGCACAGCGACAGGCAAAAACCCAACGGATCGCGCCAAATCGGGAACCAAGAGGCACATCGTGACAGATCAGCGCGGCGCACCTTTGAGTCTCTGCGTGACGGGAGCTAATCGCCATGATAAGCGGATGGCGCTGCCCGTGGTCGATGCCATCACAGTTCCGAGACCTGCGCCTGACGCGGAGCACCCACAGCACATGTGCGGTGACAAAGGCTACGACTTCGATGATGTGCGAGAGGGCTTTGTTGAGCGCGGTTACACGGTGCATATTCCCCAGCGTGGCGTGGAGCCGAAGAGAGGTGGGCGCAAGCGCAAAGCGAAGCGTTGGGTCGTTGAGCGCACGCACAGTTGGCTCAACCGCCACCGGCGCTTGTTGGTGCGATGGGAGAAGAATGATAAGAACTATGTGGCGTTGGTTCACTTTGCTTTTTCAATCCAACTTTATCGTTTGATAGTTTTGGGATAGGCTCTTAGACCGCATGACGAACGATAAAAGTAAAAACGAAGCTCACAGCTTTTACTTCATCCTTCATCGTTGCCGCCTTGCTTTAGACGGCGTCGTTCAAGTTCAGCGCGCAGGTCGTCAATCGTGAGTTCTACCAGCCTTGCGCCCGTAAACATCTCGTCGTCGCTCACGTCGTGGACGGCGAAGGACGGTAAGGCGAAATCCCGCATCTCCTCGTCCGTCTCAAAGCTCGTCTCCGCGAGGACGAGTCCCCACAGCGCCCCAAGAAATATATCTATTGAGTAGGCTCGTCCCTCTTGCTCGAAGGGATAACGGTTCTTGCGAATCTCGTTGCCCTGGAAGATTGATAGCACCTCGTACTCGGCGGGCGAGAGATAAAGGTTGGTAATCACTGTGCGGGAGAAGTCCGGCGGGCCGGGAGCGTACTTCTGCGTAAGCTTCCAGATTTGCTCCTTGGTTCGCGGCACGCGAATCTTCCGCAGCCGCAGTCGTGTATTCGTGATGTAATTGTCCCATATCTGCACGTGCTCGCTCGCACGCGTGAGCGGTTCTGGAAGGTCTCGCAAGAGAAAGCGCCGCTCGCGCTCCGTTCGCGCGTATTTGCCATAGCTATTATTCAATTCTACAGTCAAGGCCGATTCTTAGTACGGGACAAATTAACAACTACAAAGAATAAGGATGACGGCGAAGACAAAACCTTTCTGTCTTTCCTTCATCCCTCATCGTTGCCGCCTTCATCCTTGCTCTTAAGCGACCAGTTCCTCTTCGCGCTCGCGCAAAAATTCTTCGGGAGCGACGATGTGTCCGGCGATAGCCGAGGCGGCGACCACGTAAGGCGAGGCCAAATACATCTGACCCGGGCCGCTGCGGCC
>JACCVS010000747.1 GCA_013698055.1 Acidobacteriota bacterium | reverse complement strand
GAAGAGCCGATGACCGATTCGCCCCCTCACCCTCTGTATATCGTCTGTCTTGCCAGCTATTTCAAGGGCGGGGAATTTATCCGTGAGTGCAAACGCCACGGTTGTCGCGTCGTGCTGGTGACGAAGGAAAGGCTGCTCGGCGAAGACTGGCCGCGCGAAAGCCTCGACGGTATCATCTCAGTGCCCAACGATGCCACACCCGAACACTTTATCCACACCGTCACACAACTGGCTCGCCCGCTAAATCTTGATCGCGTCGTGGCCCTCGAAGAATACGATGTCATTACGGCATCGTTGATCCGCGAGCACCTGCGTATTCCGGGCATGGGTAGCACGACGGCCCGGCTGTTTCGGGACAAGCTGGCGATGCGCGTCGTGGCCGAGGATTCAGGCATCCGCGTGCCGGATTTTGTTCCCCTGCTCAACTACAACGAGATTGGCGGGTACATGGAGCGCACGCCTCCACCGTGGATGCTCAAGCCGCGCTCGGACGTTTCCGCCATCGGCATCAAAAAGCTTGAAGAATCGGAACAGGTCTGGCGCACGATTGATGTTCTGGATTCGCGCCCATCGCTCACCGAGCGTTCTTCTTACTACCTGCTCGAACGCTACGTCGCGGGCGAAGTGTTTCACGTGGACTCGCTTGTTGAAGGAAGCAAGGTGGTCTTCGCCGGAGCTAATCGCTACGGGCGTCCCCCCATGGACGTGGCCCACGGCGGCGGGGTGTATATCTCCCACACCGTCGAGCATGACTCGGATGATCAAAGGCAACTGTTTGAGATCAACCGTATGTTAATTAAGAGCCTTGGCCTGGTACGCGGCGCGGCCCATGCCGAGTTTATCAAGAGCGAAGATGATGGGCAGTTCTACTTTTTAGAGATCGCCGCTCGCGCCGGCGGATCGTACATCTCGGAAGTCCTTGAGGCAGCGAGCGGGGTCAACCTCTGGCGAGAATGGGCCGGGATCGAGATGGCACGTGGCGAGCGCCCCCTTCAGTTTCACCCGTCGCGCTGTGAGTACAGCGGTATTGCGCTCACGCTGGCGCGGCAGGAATGGCCCGACACCGACGCTTACACGGACGCAGAGATCGTCTATCGCGTCAAGAAGCGGCATCACGTCGGGCTCGTCGTGCGCTCTCCAAACCTCGAACGCGTCAAAGAGCTGCTGGGCGCTTATGCCGAGCGCTTCGCAGAGGAATTCTCGGCGGTCGTGCCGCCGCTTGAAAGACCAGAGTAAGCCTGACGCCGAAGCGAATTTGCTGTTAGACCAGAGGAAAGAATTATGAATAGACTACAGGGAAAGCATATCCTGGTCACATATGCGAATCAGCATGTTTTTAGAGGAGGGGGCGGTTGACATGCGCTCGCTCAACGCTGTTCTGAAGCGGCACGGTTTAGCAAAGAAGTGGAAAGATAACGAGTACAGATTCAAGCCATGAAAAAGTATCCTGATATTAGCAAAATCATTAAGAAGAAAGAGAAGCACAGACGCTCCTTGGCTGCGCTTCCATTTGAGGAAAAGATAGAGATAGTTTTCAAACTTCAAGCTCGGCGGAAGTTTATCAAATCAGATCGAGTTGTAGGCAATTCACAGAAACCCAAAACGAAAAGCGCCTAACGCCCGAATTAACCGGGCGGCACACAACGAACCAAGCATCCGAGTTGACGGATGAGAGCCGCGCTCATTCCGCTCCGGTTGAATGAGTTGTTAGATTTGCGCCATAGACAACATCATGCAAGGTAATAGATGATTTACTGGCATTTAACCCCTAGCTCTTACCAGATCTGAATTAAGAATCATGATCTTCTGCCATATCTTACGTGAGAGACCTGTCGTCAACTCCTCCACATCGTTGACGGCATCCAGAGCCACAGGGTCATCGAACTTCTGCACGTACATCGCTGCAAGCTTCCCGATAAGGGACAGCATTTCACTGCAATAGTCTAAGTATCTCGTTAACTCGGGCGCACTGAGATTCCGTTTAGGCGAAGAAGGCGTCTCTGTCCCTCGGGCTAGCAGTCGTTCTGGATCCTTAGTTAGTTGGTGCATGTCGATGACATGCGCTAAGGCGCGCAGCTCATGAATTGCTTTGAGTGCCCGCCCCCGCTTGATTCGCACCTCGGTGGTGACTAGGAACAAAATAGCCGCGCCGAGGAGAATACAGACATTGATGCCGGCTTCCGAAACCTGTACGAGACTGGCGAAATCGAATCCTCTCCCGGGCAAGGTCGAATTTGCCAGAATCAAAACCAAACCGACAACAATAATGACAACGAGAGCTCCAATAATAAGCCTAAGAGTTTTTTGTGGCTTGGCAATCCAAGCAGAGCGCTTTTGTGATTCCCCCGCGATTATCAGTAACTCGCGGCAGACTTGAGCGAGGCCGGCGTCAGGAAAGCGCTCTTCAATCCTTCTACAAAGCGTCTCGACGGTGCCAACAATTTTTTCAGAGTCTAAGCTACGATACATCAGACTATAGTGCCCCATAATAAGGTGAAGTCAATGTCTCAGCTACAGTCTCTTCTTGAATTTGAAG